>CBDUIU010000015.1:0-16187 GCA_965367335.1 uncultured Saprospiraceae bacterium | reverse complement strand
CAAATGACGTTCTTGTTCCTTATATAAAGTACTGATAATTTTATTTAGCTGATTAGCCTTGCGGTCTGCTTTGATGGTGGCTCCGATCTTATCAGAAAAGGTCAATAGCCCTGCACGATCATATTTTTGTAAAATGATATTTGTTAGAACTAGCGAAGTATTTATGGCATAGTCTAAAAGGCTTAGCCCATTGAAAGGCATTTTCATTGAACGGCTTTTATCGATCACACAGTAAATTTGTTGAGCTCGTTCATCCTCATACTGATTGACCATTAGCTGCCCCCGCCGACTACTGGCCTTCCAGTTGATACTCCGGTAATCATCGCCTCGCACATAATTTTTAATTTGCTCAAACTCATAGCTATGGCCCAACCGCCGCATTTTCTTAATTCCCTGGTGTTGACTTATGCGGTCAAAAGCACGTAATTCAAAATTTTTCATTTGGATAATAGAGGGATAAACAGGCACCTCTTCCTGGCGTTTCAATCTGATTTTCCGCTCCATCAAGCCCATAAAGGAACGGATAAAAACCAGGATGTCTCCGAATTGGTAAACGCCACGTTTGACGGGCCTTAAACTATATTGGATCGTTTTTTCTTCTCCAGAGGCTAAAGTTAGCTTCCGATTAAAATCTCGCCGCTGAAACTGATAAGGCAGTTCATCAATCACGGTCATAGATAAATTTAGCCCTGAGCGGTTTTCAATGTCTAAATACACCGTATTTTCATCACCTAAAGATAAGACCTTTGACAGTCTTCTTCTTCCTCTTAGTCTTACCCCCGGCCGAGTGAGTAGCAACCAGTCCGCAACTACAATTATCATTGCCAGCACTAGGAAGGTCTGTGCCACCGGAAATAAAAAGGGCAACAGAAAACTCGATACAAACAATAAAATGATTGCGCCGAAGAGGTAGAAAAATCGATTGCTGAGGTAAATCTTTTTCAAGGGATAATCGATAAATGTTTAAGAAGAGTAGTGATGTTAAAGCGTAAAAATCTCGATTGAGTAAGATGTACTCATCTGGGGACTTCAATTTTTTTCATAATGTCATTCACTACATTTCGCGTATCCATACCTTCCATTTCTCTTTCTGGCGTCAATATAATACGATGATTTAGAACATGGTAGGTTACATGTTGGATGTCATCCGGGGTCACATAATCACGACCAGACATGGCCGCAAATGCTTTGGAAGCTTTCATGATAGCCAGGGAAGCACGAGGAGAAGCACCTAAAAACAGATCGCCATTATTACGGGTATTGTGAATGATAGCGGCGATATAATCCAAGAGCTCATCGCGGATGGTCACTTTTTCAATTAATTCCCGACACTCTTTAACTTCTTGGGCGTTTAATACTGCCTGAACTTTTTCTTGTACTTCCATTTCAAAGTCACTACGAAAACGCCGAAGTATTTGTTGTTCTTCATCTAAATTAGGATAGGCTACATTAATTTTAAAAAGAAAACGATCCAACTGGGCTTCCGGTAACTTATAAGTGCCCTCTTGTTCAATGGGGTTTTGAGTAGCAATTACGAAGAAAGGGAGTTCCATTGGATAGGTGACCCCATCAATTGTTACCTGTTTTTCTTCCATCACCTCAAACAGAGCTGCCTGTGTTTTCGCAGGTGCTCGATTGACCTCATCAATTAATACGATATTTGAAAAAATAGGACCTTGATGAAAAGAGAAATTTGAGGTTTTTATATTAAATACGTTGGTGCCGACAACATCAGTTGGCATAAGATCCGGCGTGAATTGAATACGATTAAAGTTGACAGAAAGGGTTTGAGCCATTAGCTTAGCAGTAAGGGTTTTGGCAATTCCGGGAACACCTTCAATGAGTACATGCCCACCGGTGAGCAAAGCTGCCATCAGTAAGTCCATCATTTCATCTTGCCCTACTACTACCCGATGTAATTCTGTTTTTACCTTGTTCAGGGATTCTTCAACTTTACTCATATCCGTTTGAGTTTGTTGAAAACCAGAGAAGGCGGATGGAGATTCAACCACTTCATCAAATTCCTCTTTGGCCAACTCGTTGGAGTGAATAGGGGAGTCCGAAGGAGTAGTGTTGGGGTCCTTTTGAGGTGTGAACTCATTATCAGGTGTTTCATCGGTATGCATAGGCTATTTACAATTTTGATAGAATCGCTCTGTCTCAGTGTGAAAGTCGATCAATGTTTTTTCAGAAACAAAATTAGAAGACTCCACATTTTTTGCAAAACGGATTATATTGTTGATTAAAGATAAAGGTAGTTCGGAACGGGTAGCGAGATTGTTGGCGAAATTCTCGTTAATATCACTGGTAGATAAATTATAGTGATTTCTCACATAGGCATAGAAAAGTTTTACCTTTTGTAGAGATAGCCGCCGGTGATCTTGTTGCATGAAATACAAGCTACCTATAGTAGAAATAAATTCAAGGGAAGTATTTTCATTTTTTGCCAGGACAGGGATGACGCGTTGTTTTCGCTTTGCTCTAAAGAGTAGATACAAAAAGGCGAGGCTCAATAAAATATACCATGCCCATGCTAAAGGAGGTTGCTGCAAGATATACTTAAGCGGACTTTTATCGGATAACCGCCTATCCTGATTAAAATTATTATTTGCAGCTTGAGCCACTCTTTTTTCAACCCTGCTTTTAGCATCCCAAAAAAATGGACCGTCACTAAGGTGTGTAAATATTTTGTTGGCATAGTTTAACCCATTCTCGTCTAATAATTGAATATTAGAGAATGCGATGGGTGCAGTGTGTAGATAAAACGCTCCGTTACCAATAGGCATTTTTACAAAATTGATGTATTGCTCATTCATTGATCCCAAAGGAATAAAGCTGTAGGTTTCTTCACAGAAATAAGCACTGTCAATGTAATTCCAGGAATAGGGCGCAAGATCATTGTTGTAAATGTAAGTAAATTCGAACCCCGCACTGTCTTTAAGGTCAGGATGATTGAAGTTGAAGGTTACGGTGGTGTCAGCAAACTCTTCGTACTCATCCCAGTAAGCATCATTGCATTGTGTGTAATAAACATAATACATCAAATCATAAGGGATGACCTTACTGGAAATGAAAACGTTATTCCCTCCAGTAGCGAAAGTGATTAGTTGGTTGACGTCAGCGGTGTCTAGATAGAGACCTTCACCAATGAACACATAGTTCGCTTCAGTTTCTGTGGAATCCGGTAGAGATTTACTGATTGAAGAATGAAGATCCTTGAAATTATCAGGAGAAGCATTTTTTATCAGATCATGGATGATATTTGTACCGTAGGGGTCATCTTTGTTTTCTTTATAATGCTCGCGCCAGTCATATACTTTTTCATTATCAGGTTGCAAATAAATAAATAAACCCAGGATGATCACTGCAGTTATCCCTACAATAAGGTATGGTCGTTTATCCTTCATGGGCACGGATTTCGGTTTTTTCAATATCTGCAATCAATTGCTGAAACGCAGGCTGAAGCTGTCCAAAAGTGTTTTCTTCAATGGAAATTTTTCCATACCAAATTCGTTCAAAAACACGTGTAGCCCCTTGAAAGTCACTTTTCAATTGAGGGGTAGTTATCTCTTGTAAATAATCTTTATTCGTTTTATCTCGTTTCCACCTGATCATTTTGCGCAATGATAATTCTTTAATGATAGCCAGATAGTACAGCCGAACGGCCAAGGTATAATTCTCCTTGTTAATTGCTTCCCGGATGAATCGATTAAGGTCAGATTCATGTAGATTTTCTTCGATCTGCTCTATATTTATTTCCATGTTTTGGCTTGCTAGCTTTTTTTCTTTGGGTTGGTTAATTCCAGCTAGCATAACCCGGTATAAGATAAATCCGATCGCGGTCACTAAAAGTCCAATAAATAAGATCTTAAAAAATAGATCCCAGCCACTTCCAATTGTCCAGTTGCCAGAGCTTCCTGGCTTATTTTGTCCTTGCGGAGAAGACATGACTTCTTCGTCTCCTGCTTCATCGTCTTCATCCACAGGGTCAATACTTTTGCTGTAATCAATGCCCAGTATACTTTTTTCCCATTGTGTTTTATCAAAAGATCGCTCCTTAATTTCTGAATGTAAATACTGATCACGAGGTAAGGGCTGTTGGGCTCGGATGATACTCATCAGCGAGATAAAAAAAAGAATAGAAAAGATATAGTAAAATCTTTTTTTCACGACGTGGTCTAAAATTTTATATTGATACGATTAAGATATTCGTCTTTAGTCTAATTCTCCTGTTCCAACCCTCGAATTCTTTTCCCTTGACCAATATTGACGGCAGCTTTTGCTAACCCTTCTGCTGTATTTACTTCCTTTAATGTGTAGTATAACATAGTTGCTCCTACCACTAACATATTAAAAATCATTAGTCCAATAAAAAAATTTATAGAGGCTAACAATACGGCAGATACCTGATCTAGTATTTCTTTAGGTAGTGCCAGGTTCCAGCCTATGAATTCATAATAGAAAGTGACAATGGCGCTATCACTTAAGGAATAAAACAGTAAGCTGAGTAATAATAAAATTGAATACAACCAAATGCTCAATCCATAGTTTTGACGAAATAGCTGGAAAGTTTTACCTAAGCCATCGATTAAATTCTTTTGCTCATTCGTGGACACGAATGCCCAAATTAAGATAAAGGGAAATAGAATTGAAAACGTGATTAATAGCAATATCCCAAAAGCCCAGGTGAACATGGGCATTATTGTAAAAGTAGGATCATCCCAAAAAGCGTCAAAGGTAGAATACAAAAAATAAAGACTACCAATTGCTACGACTATTTTCAAGAAATCGATTAATAGCTTTTTAAGGGAAAAAGAAATTATCTGCTCATCTGCCAGGTTTTTAATTTTATAAAAAATCAAAAGACTGACCCCGGAAAGTATCAATATTACGATAATTGGTAGCCAAGGTAACTGTTCATTATAAAAAAGTTGTCTCGCGCCTTCAGAACCACCTGCACTAAAGCTGAACAAATCATCCGGGAGTACTGGGGCTGTTAAAAAACATAATAAACAATAGAAGATTGTAGCAAATAGCGAAACGAATATAACCTGCCCCCAATACCGACGATAAAGGATAAATATATTGGAAAAAAGTTCTCCGGCGTTATAAATGCGGTGGTAGTTAATTTGTAATTCGGTATCAGGGGAAATTTTACTTGGGCTTGAATCTTCTGAAAAACCAATCCTGGCTTTAATAACAGGATACCAGACAAAATAGCCCAAAATAAAAAACAAACAAATGAGAATAAAAATTAGGCGAATATAGTCTGGAGTCTCTGTATGTCGAGTTAAAAAACCTTCAATAAAACCTGCCGTAATGACTATTGGTGTGATACCCAACATGATTTTTAAGCCTCGCTTGGCAGATACCTGAAAAGCCTGGATGCGTCGATAAGTCCCTGGAAAAAGTAGACCTTTGCCCATCGTCATTCCGGCAGCTCCGGCAATAATGATGGCGGAGATTTCTAATGTTCCATGTATCCAAATGGTTAGGAAAGATTCCTGTAAAAGGCCTTGTTCATAGAAAAAATATTGAAAGGCACCGAGCATAATTCCATTACTGATTAGAATCATTACGGAACCAATTCCAAAAAAGGCACCGAGTACAAAAGTGAGAAATGCAACATATAGATTATTAGCCGTTATACCTAAGGACATTCCAAATTGCCCCTTTTGTTTATATACACGCATGGGGTCACCAGATTGAATATTTTCCAAAGTCATATCTACGTAATCATTACCAAGCATGACGCGGGGAAATTCGGGATCCATGGAACTGGAGAAAGCTCCAATAATAAAAGCTAAACCAAAAACAATTAATGATAGTCGAAATTCATAACGTGCTTCGTAGACTAATTGAGGTAGCCCTTCTTTCCAAAAGTGTACAAAGCGATTTTTGCGGGATCTTCTGCTTTTATAAATACTTGTAAAGATGCGTTGCGCCAAGTTATTCAAGTATACCCGAACAGAACGATTGGGGTAAAAGGTTCGGGAGTAGGAGAGGTCGTCAGTGATTTGGACGAAAAGCTCATTGAGTTTGTCCGGATCTTTGTTTTTGTTTTCTAAAATCCGCTCAAATTCCTTCCACTTTTTTTTATTTTGCTCAATGAAACTCGTTTCGCGCATGAGGATGTTTGGAGATGATACAAATTTTGAGCTTTACGTGTTAGTATGAAACGATAAAGTTCTAATACAAGTTTAGCCAAAACTACTTACTTTAAGAAATTATTTTTGTTGCTATAAAAAGCGAATTAGTGAAAACCATCGATATTACTACCACCCAGAATGTTACCATCGAGTATGAATTAGCTTCACTTAGAGATCGATTCTTTGCTTTCTTTATTGATGGGATGATTATCGGAGTGCTTTACATTATATTATTATTGGGCTTGATTCCGATGTTGGAAAGAGTAACGGATTTGGATGGAATAATAGTTCGATTTATCACCTTATTACCGATAGGCCTCTATTTGGTTTATCACTTTTTATCCGAGTTATGGGGAGACGGACAATCTTTGGGAAAAAAAGCCTTGGGTATCAAGGTTGTTCGCGCAGATGGAAAGGAAGCGAATTCAGCGGATTACCTTTTGCGTGCAATTTTTCACATTCTGGAAACCCTACTTTCATTTGGAATTGTAGCTGCATTGTTAATGAGTGCTTCGGCTAAAAGCCAAAGGCTGGGAGATATGACGGCTAATACCGTTGTCATTCGTGTTCGACAGAGTATGCGTTTTAATTTGGATGATATTTTAAAAATCAGCTCAATTAAAGACTATGAACCGGCTTATCCAGAGGTGAAGCAACTCAGCGAGAAAGATATGTTACTCATTAAGTCTATTATTTCTCGCTATCTTAAATATGAGAATGAAGCACACCAGAAAATTGTGCTTGATCTGGTGAACCAACTCCGGGAACGATTGGACATCACCGAACAGCCACGTGATTCTATTGGATTTCTCAAGACGCTAATCCGGGATTATATCGTGCTGACCCGATAAAATCACCTATCTTTGCGCCCGCAAATTTACCAAGTAAATAAATTATGGGAAGAAGAAAAAAGCCATTTATAATAGAAAATGTCCGTATCACCGGGATGGCGGATAAGGGGCGCTCTGTGGGCCGAAGTCCGGAGGGAAAAGTCGTGTTTGTAGAAAGAACAGCTCCCGGGGATTTGGTGGATGTGCTGGTACTTCGTCGTAAAAAGGGATTTATGCAAGGTGTCCCTCATCAGTTTCGGCAACGTTCAGAGGATCGTACGGATGCTTTTTGCCAGCATTTCGGTATTTGTGGGGGCTGCAAATGGCAGCATATTACTTATGAAGCACAATGCCAGCACAAAGAACAAGTTGTTCGGGATGCTTTGCAGCGAATTGGTAAAATAGATATAGGTGAATTCTTACCTATTCTTCCTTCAGAAAAAACAACCTATTACCGTAATAAGCTTGAATTTGCCTTTTCTAACCGACGATGGTTAACCAGGGAAGAAATTGACTCAGGGATCACGAATTTGGAAGATGTGCTGGGCTTTCACCGTGGAGGTGCTTTTGATAAAATTGTTGACATCGAACATTGTTATTTACAGCAAGGTCAATCAAATGAAGTTCGATTGACATTAAAAGCGATTGCTTTAGAGCAAGATTTGTCGTTTTTCGATGCTCGATTGAAGCAAGGCTTTCTACGGCAATTTGTAATTCGCAATTCGACTTTGGGTGAGTCTATGATCGTTATGAGTTTTTATCGGAATGATCAAGATAAGATAAAAGCATATTTATCTGAGGTTAGAAGAAGGTTACCTTTTTTAACAAGTATCTTTTATAATATTAATCCGAAGGATAACGATTATACGCTTGATTTGGATTATCATCTCTATGATGGCTCACCTTATATTGAAGAGGTGTTAGGAGATGTGCGTTTCCAGATTGGGCCTAAGTCTTTCTTTCAAACTAATAGTATTCAAGCAAAACACTTATTTGATGTAGTAGCGGACTTTGCTGGACTAAGTGGTAAAGAAAATGTCTATGATCTCTACACTGGAATCGGAAGTATTGCTTTGTACCTGGCGAAAAAATGAAAACAAGTGGTGGGTATCGAAGAGGTAGAAATGGCAATTGAAGATGCAAAAACTAACGCTACGCTAAATAATTTCACAAATACAGTTTTCTACGCGGGTGATGTAAAAAATATCTTGACCAATGAATTTGCTCAGCAACATGGCCGCCCGGATGTCTTAATCACCGATCCACCACGTGCCGGTATGCATAAGAATGTGATCAAGATGTTACTGGAGCTAGAATCACCCAAGGTGGTTTATGTTAGCTGTAATCCCAGTACTCAGGCGCGTGACCTCAACTTGTTAGAGGAAAAGTACAGAGTCACAAAAGTGAGACCTGTTGATATGTTTCCACATACCCATCACATTGAAACTGTTGCATTATTGACATTGAAGCCACTTTCTGATAGAATAAGCACCCCGGCAGAGGAGATTATTAAGGAGCTTTAAATTTCAGGAAGCTATTTTCAAGATCAGTGTTCTATTCTCTAATGAATTACGAGTAAGTTCTACTATTATAAAATGTCCTACAAAAGGACCATATAACTTTAATTCCCCTCATTATGGATCCACATACAGAAGAACTAAAAAATCTTGAACAACAACTATCTCCTTACAAAAAACTCATGCAAAAGACGAGTGAGATTATTTTAGACCAGGAAGTGAGTTCATATCCTTTGTTTGTTGCTCATCAGGAAGCAGCAGTTGAGATAGGAATTTTGTTGTTTGAACAGGAAAAACCAGACCAATGGACCATACACGCCAGTTCGCTGGAAGAGTTAGTCGCCAGACAAATTATTATGGAAGATAAAGTAGAAAATTTTAAACAAGTTTATAAGGATCCGAAGGATTTCGCCTGCGTATTCGTTATCCGTAAAATTGGTGCGACATTTGCATTCTTACCCCTGAAATAGGCATTTTCAAGCGGTTATCTCATATTTATCCCGTCACAATTGTAATAAAACCTTTACCTGTTATTGTGGATAGATATCTTTTATCGTACATTGTATAAATTTATAATGTGATTTGCCGCTATTAAATAATTTGATTTCTCGGATTCACAAATATGTGTTAAATGGATACCACAGGCTACACCAATGGAAACACCCCTATGGCAATCGATGATAAATTCGAAGCAACGGCTAATAACATTCTCTTGATCGAAGACAATCCGGGAGACGCTCGGTTGGTCGAACTATTATTAATGGAATCGGATTTAGAGAATTGCAAGATCACTCATAAGACCACCTTGCAAGAAGGCTTAGATGAATTAGAGAACCAGGGTAAATTTGCAGCTGTTTTATTGGACTTGAGCCTGCCGGATAGTCGTGGTTTTGTTACCTTGGAGAAGTTACTTGAGCGTTTTCCCGACAATAATGTCATTGTAATGACAGGCCTGGCGGATAAGGAAATAGGTGTCAATGCGGTAAAAGTGGGAGCTCAGGATTTCTTGGTTAAAGGAGCATTCGATGCGGAATCGTTAGCAAAATCATTGCGCTTTTCAATTGAACGATCAGCGGTGCTCAAACGGTTGGAAGAATCTCAGCGTATTGCTCACATTGGGAATTGGGAGTATAACCCAGCAACCCATGACTTCACAGGTTCTGCAGAGGTCTATCGAATATTTGGCTATACTTCTCATAAAGTCACCTTTACAAAAGAAGAATTAGAAAATCAGGATTCTCCCGTTTACATTTTACATCAATTACATCAAGAGACACTGCAAGAAGGTAGTTTGAAGCGAGATGTAAAAATAAAAATGGACGGGAAGTTACGATACGTATTTATTCAGATGTCCATTAACCAAAACATCCGAGGTAAAATGGTCATTAATGGTATCATTCAGGATATCACAGAGCGTAAGCAGGCGGAGTTAGAGATGATTAAAAACCGGGAACGGTATCAAAATATTTTTAGTCATTCAAAAGATGCAATATATATTGCTACTCCAACAGGAAAATTAATTGATTGTAACCAAGCCACTTTAGGGTTAATTGGAGCAACGCTCGAGGAAATAAATGAGAAAGGAGGAATTCACGAATTTTATTCGCCGGAAGGAGCAAGAGAAGAAGTACTAACGGCATTGAAAGGGCAGTCTGTAGTAAAGGATGTTGAATTAGAAATTACCCAGCCAAGTGGTGAAAAACGCTACTGTGTCATCTCAGCGAATATAAATGATGAAGACGATCAGCATGGAGTGATTTATAATGGAATTTTGCGGGACATTACTGAACGGAAACAGGCAGAAGAATTACAAAAAGAAAGAGACGTTGCCCGTAAATCTGCTCAGATGAAAGAACAGTTCATAGCTAGTGTTAGTCATGAGATGCGCACACCAATGAACGCTATATTGGGAATGAGTAATTTATTGCTGAAAACAGAACTAATGTCTGAACAGCTCAATTACGTTTCTTCTATTAAGCAGTCTTCTGTTATTTTGCTGGGTGTCATTAATGACATTCTTGAAGTGTCTACCTTACAGAATGGCAAGGTGAAATTTGATTATGAGCATGTTGATATGCAAGAGCTATTGGCTAACCTGGTCAATGTTATGCAATACAAGATCAACGAAAAAGATCTTACATTTCAACTTATTGTTCATGATGATGTACCACAGGTAATTGAATGTGATAAGCTACGGTTAAATCAAATCTTATATAACCTTGTAGGGAATGCGGTTAAGTTTACAGATCATGGATTTATAAATATTGAAGTTAAAGTGGTTGAAAAAGACCAGAATGGTCGAGCACGGTTACTTTTTGAAGTCGAAGATTCCGGTATTGGGATTCCCGAGGATAAACTTGAAGCTATTTTTGATTCCTTCACTCGGGTTCGCAGCAAAAACCGATTGTATGAAGGTACTGGCTTGGGCTTATCCATTGCAAAGAGTTTAGTCAGACAACAAGATGGAGTGATTGGGGCACGAAGTACCTTCGGAGAGGGGTCAACTTTCTATTTTGAGTTAACTTTTGGCATAGGTACTCAAGCCGATTTAGAAGCGGTTGAAAAACAAGAAGAGGAAGAAATTTTTCTTGATGAAGACATGGTGTTCCGACTTCTATTAGTAGAAGATCATAAGATGAATCAATTGGTTGCGCGTAAAACATTACAAAAGCAGTGGAAGAACATTGATCTGACCATTGCTGATAATGGACAAATCGCAGTCGACATCTTAAAGGAAAATACATTTGATATTATTCTGATGGATATTCAAATGCCGGTTATGGATGGTTATGAAACAACACATTATATTCGTAATAATATGCCTGAAGCCATATCAAAGATCCCAATTCTGGCAATGACTGCACATGCGCATATTTCTAAAGATGAAAAATTCAAAGAATACGGTATGGATGATTTTGTGTTAAAGCCGTTTGAACCAAATCAGCTTTTTCAGAAGGTAACAACTTACGTAAATAAACATCGTGAAAATCAATAAAACCCATTTTCGAAGATAAGAGATAGACTATAAAAGATAATTGATTATGGTAAATACTAATGAAACGTCCTATAAACACATTAATCTCGAGTATATGGAGATGATGTCTGAAGGTGATGCATCTATGAAGATGGTCATGATTGAAATGCTGATGGAAGAATTACCACAGGAAATCGATAAGATGAGTGCCTTAACCACCGAAGGCAACTGGAGTGAGTTAATGTCCGTTAGTCATAAAATGAAATCTACTTTGGCATTTGTCGGAAATGATAAAATGACAGAGGCCAACAAACAGATTGAGTTACTCTCTAAAGACGCTAAGGATACTGCGACAATCCCAAGCTTAATGGAAGAGTTACAAGCCGACTGCCCAAATGTCTTGGCTGAACTTCAACAAGAAATGAATACTTTGGGGTAATAGAGCAAGAAAAGAAAGGTATTGCATCTTGTAAAATAGCTAGCAGCTGTAACCCAATTCTGTTTCATAGAGTGATCGTGAACATATCAAAATTTATTCTTATCTTTAGGCCTGCTTTTAGAAAAAGAGGATGAGTTGATTTCCCCTCGATTTTCCCGGCGTTAATATTCTTAAGCACCCTATTGTTATGAAAATTTTGATATGTGAAGACGAAGAAATCATGTTGACTGCGTTGGAATTTCGCCTACGCCGTCAAGGTTTCGAAGTTATAATAGCTCAGGATGGCCGCCAGGCTATCGAGAAAGTTCAAAGTGAAATGCCTGATATGATTGTCGCGGATATCATGATGCCCTACGTTAATGGCTTAGAACTAATTCATCACATACGAACAGAGTTGAATAATAATGTACCTATTATTGTTATGTCGGCCATTGAACAAGATGAGGTTGTCTTAGAGGCGTTTCGTCTAGGTGCTAAGGACTTTATTGCTAAGCCATTTAAACCTAATGAGCTAATTCTCCGGATCAAACGTATTGCTCAGGAAACTGCTCCTTCTTAATTCGTCTTCTTTTCAACACAAATTCTGATAAAATGAAAGGAATTATTCTTGCTGGTGGCCTTGGTACAAGGTTATACCCTCTTACGCTTGCGACCAGCAAGCAAATGATGCCAGTTTATGATAAACCCATGATCTATTATCCGCTATCTACTTTGATGAGCGCAGGGATACGGGACATACTTATCATTTCTACGCCTCATGATTTACCCAACTTTTGGAAGCTTTTAGGAGATGGGAAACAAATTGGATGCAATTTTTCATATATAGAACAACCCATTCCCAATGGTTTAGCCCAGGCATTTGTATTGGGAGCAGAATTTATAGGTGAGGATAGTGTCGCCCTTATTCTTGGAGATAACATCTTTTATGGTGCTGGGTTAGAGGATTTGTTACAAAGTAGTATTGATCCGGAAGGAGGGGTCGTTTTTGCCTATCAAGTAGCTGACCCAGAACGCTACGGGGTAGTAGAGTTTGATGAAGACTTTAGTGCGTTGTCCATTGAAGAAAAACCTTCCAAACCTAAATCAAATTATGCAGTGCCAGGACTTTATTTTTATAATAATAGCGTAGTAGAGATTGCTAGAAACCTTAAACCTAGCCCCCGGGGAGAGTATGAAATAACTGATGTAAATAAGCATTACCTGACACAAGGGAACCTGAAAGTAGGTGTACTTGGCCGTGGTGTTGCCTGGTTGGATACGGGAACCCACAAGTCGTTGCTTCAGGCTGCCCAATTTATCGAAGTAATCGAAGAACGGCAAGGGCTAAAGATTGGCTGCATTGAAGAGGTTGCCTATCAAATGGGCTTTATTGACGAGGTTCAATTGGAAGCCTTAGGGCACAAATATCAGAAGAGTGGTTATGGAGAATATCTTTTAGGATTGCTGAAAAATAAAGTGGTTGCAAAGCGTTAAATTTACTACTTTGATTACAGTTAAAAAACGTCGTCTTGATTAATAATTGAGACGACGTTTTGCATTCATAGGTAAAACAGACGCGGAGCGTAAAAGATTGACCTGAAAAGAATACGCTAGCCCCTGTTTTAAAAGAGAACTATCTTATTGTATACTTTGTTTTAGACATCAAAGTCAGAACTTTTGTATCTTTTTAGTAAAAAAATCATATGTCGTACGTTCAACAACTCAATATGTTTTACGGAATGGAAGAAGAGGATTTACCTTTTCGCATTAAGTTCAGTTTTAAAAAACTGTTTGCATATTGGGAAGAAATGAGTTTGAGCAGTAATGATGCTGAAGCAACTCGCGCAAAAAACGTATTAAATAGCCTCGATAAAGTAAAAGAACTTAGGGAGCCTTTTAATAATCCTCAGTTATTAGCCGAGCATGAAACAGAAGCACGGCTTTTATTGTCTGTTTTATTTCCCGAACCTTTACAGGATAATGAAATAAAAGCCGCTAGTATGCCATTCCTTTCTGTCTTTTTTAACGCAACTCGTCGTTTTGAAAAGATTATGAAAGTAGCTAAAGAAAAACAATTGGATCCTCGAAATTTTGATAAGGATCAAATGTATATCAATGCTTGTTTGTTTGTTCTTAACTTTAAGTATGGAGCAGGTATTGACTTCAAACGTCCTTTTTTCCTAGATATACCGAATGAAAATGGATTGATGCGCCATTATCGCATATTCTTTAATGGTGACTTTTCAGACTTTGTTACAAATCCATCATTTAACCCTTTGAGTGAGTCAGATATCAGTGAGCTTTTAGATAATTTTGAGAATATTAAGTTATGGAAAGAAAAAATACCCCCGGGTAGTTTTACCTTTGAAGGTTTTGCATTGATGAGCCTTTTTGACGTCACTTCCGAGGAAGCCATCTCTTCGCTAAAATTGGAATTACTCCGTCGGGATGCGCTACGCAATACAGATACCCTTGCTAATATTCGAACCCATATGAAAACACTTTTTGGGCAAAAGGATTTACAAGTTGGATTTGCGGCTTTTGATCAGGGAAAAGGAACGCTTAAGTCAATGGGATATAGTTTTTGGAATAGCATTATTCTTGGGGATGAAGATCAAGCAATGTCAAAACAATCTTTTTGTGAATTCTCCTATAGCTGTCTATTTAACAAACGACGTGTTTTGGCCATTTCAGATGTTGGTCAAGTAGCAGATGATAAAAAGCCGTTGTATCAAAAGTTGAGAAATAAAAAAATCAAAAGCTATATTGCTGCTCCTTTAATTTATGATAACAAACTGATTGGAATTCTAGAACTCGGTTCCTCTAAGGCCAAAACTTTAAATTCAATTGTTGCCAATAAATTGGAGGATGTTACACCATTGTTTACGATTGCTTTACAACGCTCTCAGGAAGAACACGAGACTAAATTAGAAGCTATTATTCAAGAAAAATGCACGGCAATTCATCCCTCGGTTTCGTGGCGTTTCTTTGAGGCTGCTGAGAACCTACTGGTTCAACGACACCTTACTGGAGTGGAGGAGATGGAAGAAATTGCTTTTGATCACGTCTATCCATTGTATGGGCAAGCTGATATCATGGGCTCCTCTACCGCCCGTAATGATGCCATTCAATCAGACCTTATTAGCCAGCTTAATATGGCCAGGAAGGTTTTAAAAAAAGCAGAGAAGGCTGAAAAATTATTGATTTATAAAGAGCTGCAACATCGCTTACAAGCATATATGGAGCGGTTGAGTAGTGGTATGCATGCCGGAGATGAGGTAAGTGTACTGGACTTTTTACGTTCAGATATTTATCCGGTATTCCATCATTTAGAACAATCTAATCCCGAGTTAGCACAAGCAGTCCGGGACTATGAAAAACATTTAGATCCAGACCTGGGGGTGGTGTATAAAAAACGATATGCATTTGACCATTCAGTCAAAATGATCAACGAAAAAATAGGAGACTATGTGGATAAAAAACAGGTGGAAGCACAACAGATGTTCCCTCATTATTTTCAAAAATTCCATACGGATGGTGTAGAATATAATATGTATATCGGGCAATCTATTGCGAATAATCGAGAGTTCAATGAGGTTTATCTTCAGAATTTACGATTATGGCAATTGATGTTAAGTGTTGAAGTAGAAAACCTGATGCATAAAATACAACCGAACATGCCGATGCCATTAAGCGTTCGATCTTTAGTACTTGTGCAGAGTAATCCAATGTCAATTAGGTTTAGTAAAGACGAAAAGCAATTTGATGTAGAAGGAGCATACAATATCCGGTATGAAATTGTAAAGAAGCGAATTGACAAAGCCTACATTAAAGGAACAAACGAGCGACTTACTCAAGCTGGTAAATTGGCTGTTGTTTATTCTCAGAATAAAGAAGCACAAGAGTATCTTTCTTACTTTGACTATCTACAATCACTTGGGTATATCCAGGGAGAAGTAGAATGGTTAGAACTGGAAGACCTCCAGGGCGTTACCGGGTTAAAAGCCCTTCGGGTAGAAATAGTGTTTGCTCCTGAACGGATATTGGGAGACGCAGGGGAAGAGCGAAAAGTGGAGGTTATTAATTGAATAGCTTAAGGCATGGTAGGAAAGGGTATAACTAAGTTATAATTTTACCTTTATTCAACTAATCTTTCGTCAATTATAAAATTCTTAACGTATTTTGACGGCACGTTATCGTTTTCCTTATAAAACGATGCAATTGGTATTCCCTATAGCTAACACCATTCACAAACACTACAATCATGGAAATCTTATTTAGAAAAATCGCAATTATTAC
>CBDUIU010000014.1:0-16433 GCA_965367335.1 uncultured Saprospiraceae bacterium | reverse complement strand
GCCAGCCTCTTTACAAACCCTGAAAAGGTCTTGCGGCATTTCACGATTCAGCAATTGAGAAATTAACAATGGATTTGCAGAAACCGCCTCAACAATAGTTTTTTGTTGTTCTTTAGTGAATGCGGGGAAATAAATTTCCACCTGATATGGACGTAAGCGGCTGCCTCGCACCTCAGCAAAAATCTTTCGCCCATCAATTTTAATTTTTGAAACTGCACCTTTGTTGGCATAAGTGCGGCCACGGGGGAGTCGATTGGAAAAGTCTATATCTTTTAACGCATCGAGCCATTGGCTACCCCACCAGGTATTTCCGTAGGTTTTTCTCATCTAGGCTATTATTTCGCCGGATAAATCTTTCCTAAAAGTAGTTAAATTCAATTGAAAAAGCGTCACTTCAGCAGAGCTAAAATGACGCTTTTCTTGAGCTAGAAAGTAGGAGTAGCTGCTACAGTTCTTTACGTAACCTTGCAACCGGCACATTAAGTTGCTCCCGATACTTAGCAACCGTACGTCGAGCAATATTATATCCCTTTTCTCGCAGAATATTTTTTAGCTTTTCATCAGAAAAAGGTTTTTTCTTATTTTCCTCACTGATGATTTCTGTTAATATTTTCTTCACTTCTAAAGTAGACACTTCCTCTCCTGAGCTAGTTTGAAGTGATTCCGAAAAGAAGTCTTTTAGTCGTTTTGTACCAAACTCAGTTTGAACAAATTTACTATTAGCAACCCTTGAAACTGTAGAGATATCTAAGCCTGTAATATCTGCAATATCTTTTAAGATCATTGGCCGGAGCTTCTTTTGATCACCCGTCCGAAAGTAATCATATTGATACTGCATAATAGAATACATGGTTTTATACATGGTTTGTTGGCGCTGACGAATTGCGTCAATAAACCACTTTGCCGAATCAATTTTTTGCTTGATAAACATTACTGCCTCTTTTTGACTCTTGGTAGTCCGTCTTGCTTTTCTAGAATCCTTATAAGACTTTAACATCTCCTTATATTGGTCATTGATCCGCAAATCCGGGGCATTTCTTGAGTTCAAGGTCAAGTCTAACTCTCCTTCCCGGTTAACAATTGTAAAGTCAGGAACAATGTATAAGGATCCTCTACTGCTACTCGTATAACCGCTAGCGGGTTTTGGATTCAGTTTTAGAATTTCATCGATCCCATCTTTAAGTTGTGGTTCTGTTACACCTAGGTAACGTTGTAGTTTTTGAAAATGCTTTTTTGAAAACTCATCAAAATATTCATCAATAATTCTCAAGCTTAGATTAATCACCTGCATATCCTTAGCCTCAAACTTAGCTTCTTCTTTGGTTTGGATTTTTGCTTTTAGTTGAAGTAATAAACACTCGCGAAGGTCGCGCGCTCCAACACCAGGAGGATCAAATTTTTGGATGCGTTTTAAGAGTTGATTGATCTCTTTTACATCCGTACTGATATTTTGAGAAAAAACCAGATCATCGACGATAGCTTCCGGTTCTCGTCGCAAATAGCCATCATCATCAATACTTCCAATAATTTGCTTAGCAACTTTTTCCTGTCTTTCATCTGTTAACGCCAACATGCCCATCTGTGTTTCTAAGTACTCATGAAAAGTACTCTCTACAGCAATTGGAATAGTCTTTTCCTCTTCATCAGAAGAATAGTTATTGGTTTTTAGTTTATAAGAAGAAGGGTCATCCTCGATATATTCCGTAATATAATCGTCCAACTCAAACTCTTCTTCTCGAGCAATTTCATCCGGATCATCAGAAAAATCATCCTTTTCCTCTTCTTCTGTTCTCGTATTTTCTCCCAGGAGTTCTTCATTTTCTTCCCCCTCATCCAGAGCAGGATTAGCCTCCAATTCTTCTTTTATTCTTTGCTCCAAAGTAGCTGTAGGAATCTGTAGCAGTTTCATGAGTTGAATCTGCTGCGGAGACAGCTTTTGAAGCATCTTTTGACTAAGATTCTGCTTTAACATACGACGATATGTTGGATTTAATCGGTTTTGAAAAAGGTTTGTTATCCCTGCCCAAACTCAGTTAGCGAGTAAAGGCAAATATGCTTGTTTAAAATCACAATTCTTGTAAAAGAGCTCAGATGAATTCTCGTTGCTTTAAAGCAAAGGGGTTACTTTAAATCACGCTCTTATAAACACATTTTCGATGGTAAGTTGAGATGGTAGAACGAGAATTTAGCTCCTGGTCAGTGGAGTTTTTTGTTCGCCATCATACTGCAATATAAATCATTTTATCTAATATGTCCAGCCCTAAAGGCGATTTTCTTATCAAAAAATATGCCAAAGCCCTGGTTTTAAAGGATTTGTAGGCTTCAAAAAACTATTTTTAATCTGTAATAAGCTCATTTCTATCCCCAAACTATTCACTATCTTTGTGAATTATCGACAAAACATGCCTTGCTCTCACTTCCAAAATTTAGCCGTTTATGCAATCTGTTAATGATAAAATCCAGGCTATTCGTAGTCAAATGTTAAATCAACAGTTGGACGCTTATCTTATCCCTAGTAGTGACCCTCATCAAAGCGAATATGTTGCAACTCATTGGAAAAGCCGGGAATGGGCTTCTGGGTTCTCAGGTTCTGCTGGTATTTTGATTATCACTACAAAGCATGCCGGATTGTGGACAGACTCCCGTTATTTCATTCAGGCAGAGCAGGAATTGACCGGTTCAAACATCATTTTACATCGCCAGATGGTACCCCATGCGCCAGAACACATTCAATGGTTAACAGACGAACTCCCTGAAGGTGCTCGGGTTGGATGTGACGGCTGGCTTTTTTCGGTCAATCAAGTTAGAAGTTTGCAAAAGGCTTTTTACTCCAAAAAAATTGAACTGGAAATCCAACACGACTTTATTTCCGAGATCTGGGAAGACCGCCCTGAAATGCCCGATGGTTTAGCAAAAGAGCATTCTGTTCATTTTGCGGGTAAAAGTCGTTCAGAAAAGCTTGGATTAATCCGTAGCGAAATGAAGAAGAAGCAAGCTAGTCACTATCTCATAACTACTTTGGATGACATTGCCTGGCTATTTAACCTTCGAGGCACAGATGTAGACTATAACCCTGTACTCATTGCCTATGCCCTCATTGGAGAAGGGATAGCGACTTTATTTATTCAAAGTAACAAGGTACCTGCGGCCTTGCAAGAAACGCTACGTAATGACGGCGTTTTACTTAAGGAATATAGTGAAATTGAAAAAGCGCTTCGTGAATTATCTGATCAAGACCAACTACTTGTCAATAAAGCTAGTCTGAATATCCGTCTTTTCCAGAATATTGCATCAGACGTCTTGCTTGAGGGTCCCAACATTGCTGCCCAGCTTAAAGCGATAAAAAATGAAACAGAGATTAAGCATATTCGTCGAGCTATGGAGAAAGACGGTGTAGCTTTAACAAGACTCTATCGTTGGCTAGCGGCCACTTTGAAAACAAGAAAGGTCTCTGAAGTGGAATTAGGAGAAAAACTAGCAGCTTTTCGAGCAGAACAACCAGATTACGCCAGCGAAAGTTTTCCAGCTATTGTCGGATATAAAGAAAATGGGGCTATTGTCCATTATCACGCTCAACCTGATGATTGTGCAGAGATTGCTCAAGAAGGTATGCTGTTAGTCGATTCAGGAGGTCAATATACCGATGGGACTACTGATATTACTCGAACCATCACCTTGGCTACTCCTAGTTCTGAAGAGAAAGAAAACTTCACTCGTGTCCTTAAAGGTATGATCGCCTTAAGTCAAGCCGTGTTTCCAGTAGGTACGAAAGGGATACAATTAGACAGTTTGGCTCGTCAATTCCTCTGGGAAGCTCACCTTAACTATGGCCACGGTACTGGCCATGGCGTCGGTTTTTTCAATAACGTCCATGAAGCACCACAAGGAATTTCTCCGGTTCCTGGAGGACGCTCACTAGTGCCATTAAAAGCAGGAATGCTCACCTCAAATGAGCCTGGATATTATAAAGAAGAAGCTTATGGTATTAGGATTGAAAACTTAGTATTAACCATAAACAGCTCTGAAGAATTCCTTTGTTTTGAAACGATGACTCTCTTTCCCATCGATCAACATTTAATCGATAGAGCACTCATGACTCCATCTGAAATTACCTGGTTGAATAATTATCACCATATGGTAAAAGAGCGGCTGTCTCCACATCTCACTGAAGAAGAAAAAATTTGGATGGCGGATAAATGCCAGGCGCTTTAAACGTTAATCCTTAATGTGCCTCTAACCAATTTTCACCTGTATCCATCCCAACTAGAATTGGCACTTTTAAGTCAGGCATTGCTTCGCGCATCTCTTTTTCAATCAACGGTTTTAACGTCTCTAATTCAGGGCGATAAACATCAAATACTAATTCATCATGAACCTGCATGATCATTTTTGTCTTGTAATTACCCTGTTTTAGAATTTTATGAATATTGATCATTGCTACTTTGATCATATCCGCTGCGGTACCTTGGATCGGTGTATTGATTGCTATTCGCTCAGAATTACTCCGAGCTAGAGAGTTTCGGGAATTAATATCACGTAGATACCGACGCCTACCCAACAAGGTTACTACATATCCGTTTGCTCTGGCAAATTCAACCGTTTTATCCATATAATTTTTTAAGCCATGGTACTGTTTGAAATATTGGCCAATGAGCTTCGTAGACTCTGAGCGAGGGATACCCAATTGCCGACTGAGGTTAGTTGCCCCAGCTCCATAAATTATAGAGAAGTTTACTGTTTTCGCATTACGTCGTTGATCTGCGGTGACCTCTTCATACGCCACTTCATAAACACGAGCTGCAGTAGCCCGGTGGATATCCTGCCCATTTTGAAAAGCTTCCAACATGGCTTCATCTCCGCTAATCTCTGCAATTAACCTCAATTCAATCTGAGAATAATCCGCTGCTAACAAAATGTAGTCTTGATCACGGGGTTCAAAAGCTTTACGAATTTCACGGCCAGCCTCATCACGGATCGGAATATTCTGTAAGTTAGGATTTTCAGAACTCAACCGTCCGGTAGCGGCACGTGCCTGGTTGAAAGAACTATGCACTCGTTGAGTCTTTGGGTTGACTAGTTGTGGTAAAGCGTCCACATAGGTAGACTTAAGCTTACTCAATTTCCGGAACTCTAAAATCTTGTTGACAATGTCATGATCTACGGCCAACTCGGATAAGATAGTTTCGTTGGTAGAATATTGCCCGCTGGATGTTTTCCTCCAACGATAGGGAATTTTCATACTTTCAAACAATACTTCTCCGACTTGCTTTGGTGAGGCAATATTGAATTTTTTACCTGCCATCTCATAGACCTCTAATTCTCTTTCCTTTATTTGCCTGCCAAGTACCTTGGAGTATTTTTCTAAAAACTCCGGGTTGATACGGACACCTGCGTGTTCCATCTCTGCCAACACATCAATCAGTGGCATTTCTAATTCCTGAAAAAGTTTATAACTAGCATTTTCTTTTAGCATGACTTCAAATACAGCCTTAAGCTGCCAGGTCAAATCTGCATCTTCACCTGCATATTCTTTAACTTTTTCAACCTCAATTTCTCGCATGCTCAATTGGTTCTTTCCTCTTTTGCCAATCAACCGTTCAATGGGAACCATTTTATATTTTAAATAACTTTCCGTTAAATAATCTAATTTATGCCGAAGGTCTGGTTCACATAAATAGTGAGCAATCATTGTATCAAAATAATTTCCTGCTACTTCAATTCCATATTTTTTTAGTACCAGAATATCATATTTTAAATTCTGTCCAACCTTCTCAATTTTTTCATTTTCTAATACCGGTTTAAATAAAGAAACAATTTCATTAGCGATATGCTGATCGGCAGGGACGGGAACGTAATAAGCTTCGTTTGCTTTCCAACTAAAAGCCAGGCCTACTAATTCAGCCAGGTTAGCGTCCAGCCCTGTCGTTTCAGTATCAAAACAAAAGCTTTTTTGTTTTTCCAGTTTTTTAATAAGGTCAGCTATTTGTTTGTCAGTTGCAACCAACTGATAATCATGCGCTACTGTTTCAATGGAGTGGTCCGCCACTGAATGGTCGGGGAGGGGTTTACTGACAGCTAGCTTCTTCGGTGTGGAGGCTTCGCCAAATAAATTACCCTGTGTTCCTGCTTCAACCTTTGCTGTTGATTCATTGCTACCCAGAATGGATTTAGCAAGTGCCCGGAATTCCAACTCTTTGAACAATTCAGCCAATGCCGTTTTGTTAAATGGTTCAACTTCATATCTCTTTGCATCAAATTGAATAGGAACGTGGCAATCAATAGTCGCTAACCTTTTCGATAAAATAGCTTGCTCAGCAAACTCTTCTAAACGTTCCCGGTTTTTGCCTTTAATCTCCGCGGTATGTGTTAATAAATTTTCAATGGAATCATATTGTTGCAATAATTTTGCAGCGGTCTTTGGCCCAATCCCTGGAACCCCAGGGATATTATCAACACTGTCACCTTGTAAGCCCAACATATCAATTACCTGAAAAACATTCTTAATGTCCCATTTTTCCAAAACTTCTGGGACCCCCAAGATTTCTACCTCTCCGCCTTTTCGACCCGGTTTATACATGAAAATATTTTCTGACACCGCTTGTGCGAAATCCTTGTCTGGTGTCATCATATATACTTTGAACCCTTCCTTTTCTGCCTGTTTTGCTAAAGTACAGATAACATCATCGGCTTCAAATCCCTCGCTGGTAACAATCGGAATATTGAATGCTCTTACCATTTGCTCAATGTAAGGTAAAGAGGCAGTGATATCCTCCGGCTGCGCATCTCGATTAGCTTTATAAGGTTCGTACATTTCATGCCGAAAAGTAGGCCCTGACAAGTCAAACGCAACTGCTATATGTGAAGGCTTTTGCTTTTGCAACACTTCCCATAAAGAGCGGGTAAAACCAGTTATTGCTGATACATTCATCCCTTTCGAGTTGATCAAGGGACGATTAATAAAGGCAAAATGAGCTCGATAAACTAGGGCATGACCGTCGAGAAGAAATAGTGTTTTTTCAGACATTTAAGATTTGGTTTTCTCGGTGGAAAGATACGTAAAATTAGTGTGCCTTTTCGTCATTGCCTTATTTGCTGCTTAACATTGATATAAGATAAGACAAAGTAATTCCTTTAAAGAAGAGAGCCGTTAGGAAACAAATTCCCTAACGGCTCTCTTTTAATTTTATCAAAAAAAGTTATTATGAAATCGTCTGCTTAACTTCTACTATTTCATAAGCTTCGATAACGTCATCAACTTTAATATCGTTAAAGTTTTTGATAGTCAAGCCACATTCCATTCCAAATTTGACTTCTTTTGCATCGTCTTTAAAGCGTTTAAGTGAGCCTAGCTCACCTTTGACACCCTCTTTAGTGGGATAAATAACAATGCCATCACGGATCAATCGGATATTACTATTACGCGCAATTTTTCCTTCTTGTACATAACACCCGGCAATGGTCCCGATCTTGCTGATCTTATAGGTTTCCCGCACTTGAACCTGCCCAAGAATTTTCTCTTCTTTGGTTGGTTCCAACATACCTTCAATGGCCATTTTAATTTCCTCAATGGCTTCGTAAATGATGGAGTACATTTTGATTTGCACACCCTCGCGTTCTGCTAATTTACGTGCACCAATAGATGGACGTACCTGGAATCCAACGATAATCGCATCAGAGGCAGAAGCTAAAAGTACATCGGATTCGATGATCTGACCAACTGCTTTATGAATTACATTTACTTGAACTGTTTCCAGTGACAATTTAATCAAGGAATCAGACAAGGCCTCTACAGATCCATCTACGTCACCTTTGACAATGAGGTTCAATTCTTTAAAGGTTCCTAACGCTAAGCGTCGACCGATTTCATCCAAACTAATCCGCTTACTAGCCCGATTGGCTTGTTCACGATTGATTTGGCTTCGGCGAGAAGCTATTTGTTTTGCCTCATGTTCTGGCATTACCTTGACTTTCTCTCCAGCTTGAGGTGCCCCACCTAGCCCAAGAACTAAAACAGGAGAAGAGGGGCCTGCTTTTTTTACTTTCTTACCACGTTCATTAAACATGGCTTTCACTTTTCCGAAATGCTCTCCAGCAATCATCGGATCACCAATTTTCAAAGTACCGTTTGTTATCAACATCTTGGTAACATATCCCCGGCCTTTATCAAGCGACGCTTCGATAACCGTCCCCACAGCTTCACGGTCCGGATTAGCTTTTAATTCGAGCATTTCTGCTTCCAACAATACTTTCTCCAAAAGTTGATCGATATTAGTACCTTGCTTCGCAGAAATATCCTGAGATTGGAATGATCCACCCCAGTCTTCAACCAATAGATTCATTTCTGCTAGTTGTCCTTTTATACGTTCTGGATCAGCTCCTTCTTTATCAATTTTATTGATGGCAAAAATCATAGGAACACTGGCAGCCTGTGCGTGACTAATTGCCTCTTTGGTTTGTGGCATTACACTATCATCAGCTGAAACAATAATAATCGCAATATCAGTTACTTTGGCACCCCGTGCTCGCATGGCAGTAAAGGCCTCGTGACCAGGAGTATCCAAAAATGTGATCATTTTATCACCGACTTTTACTTCATAGGCTCCGATATGCTGAGTGATTCCCCCAGCCTCTCCGTCAGCTACGTTAGCTTCACGAATATAATCAAGTAAAGACGTTTTACCGTGGTCAACGTGACCCATAACGGTAACAATAGGCGCACGATGGACTAAATCTTCCGGATCATCATCTTCCTCTTCTATTTCCACGTCGACATCCTCTTCAGCACTAATGAACTCAACCTCATGGTTAAACTCTCCGGCAACCAATTCGATAATTTCTGCATCCAATCGTTGGTTAATAGAAACGATCACACCAAGGTTCATACACGTGGTAATAACCTCAGTCACGGGAACATCCATCAAGCTGGCTAATTCAGAGACGGTAACAAATTCAGTAAGTTGTAATTTCCCTGTTTCCATTTCCGCTTGACGCAATTCTTCTTTTTCACGCAAACGTTCACGATTGTCCCGACGCATTTTCTGGCGTTTTTTCTTTCCTCCACCGGAAAGACGCGCCATTGTCTGTTTGATTTTTTCTTCAATTTCTTTTTGAGACACCTCTTTAACGTCATCACGTCTAGATCTTCGATCACTGGTTCCTCCTCTTGCTCCCCCTCTTGCTGCTCCTCCTCTATTGGTATTACGAGAGTCTACTGCGACCGATACCTTTTTACGACGACGCTTTCGTTTTGATTTGGCAGCATCGCTACTTTCTTTATTTGCCCCCTCCTTCTGGTTAGGTGCCTTTGCTCCTCCTTTATTAGCAGGTTCTGATTTCTTTTTCTTTTTCGGTTTTTTAAATTTATCCGTATCAATTTTCCCCAAAATCTTTAGACCCTTCAACTGAGGCGTTTTTGCCCTGATCATTTCTTCACTTTTCGGAGCCTCCGCATTAGAAGTATCCTTTGCTACCTCTTCAATATCTTTATTGGTATCTTTTATAATTTCCTTTTCTGGTTTAACTGGCAGCGTTGGTTCTTGGGTGACAATTTCTGGTTTGACATCCTTAACAACTTTGTTAACAATTTCTTCCTTTTCCTTTTTGACCACTTTAGGTTTAGGAACCTCTTTCTCTTTAACTGGCTCCTCTGGCTTCTTTTGAGGTTCTTCCTTTTTCTCTTCTTTCGCTATTGCTTTTTTCTTGTCTTTATCAAGATCAATTTTTCCTTTGATCTTCAACTTAAGCTTTGGAGCTTCTGCCTTGATTTCAGAATCCTCTTTTTTTGTTGGTTCCGGAGCAGGTTCCTCAACCTCTTTATCTTCAACAACTTCAACTGTCTCTACTTTCGCTTCAGGAGTCTTTATTACTTCAACCTTGGGTTCCTCAACAGGAACAGGTTCTTTCTTAAAGAGTGCTTTAGCTATTGGTTCCGCCTCAGCCTCATCTTTCTTAGTACTACGACTACCAATGACGAGTTGGTCTGCTTGTTCTTTAATAGCAATAGATTTCTGAAACTCTTTAAGGAGTTCAGCTTCCATCTCATCAGTGATTTTTGCGTTCGGTTTATTATCGATCTCAAAACCACTTTTATTGAGATGTTCAACGATGGTAGTGGTTCCAACGTTTAACTCTTTTGCTACCTTTAATAATCTTTTTGCCATTCGAATCTATTACTACTAAGAAAGATTGATTTAGTAAACTTGAGAAAAAAAGCTAATCTGAGTTTTACTAAATAATATGTAAAATTAACTAAAACTGAGCAGTCCCGAAGAGAAAGCCTACAAAAAGCAGGGATTCTTTTAAGAAAATCAGCTTTTTAACTAAAAATTAATATAAAAACAGCTTAAATCCAAGAGAAAACTTCTCTTTTCATAAGCTTTCACCTTATCTATTTTAATTAAACTAGTCCTCAAATTCAGCAGCTAAAATACCTAACACGTCATCTACTGTTTCTTCTTCTAAATCCGTACGACGAATCAATTCCTCCCTACTCAACTCTAATACAGAGCGCGCAGTATCACAACCAATGGACTTGAGTGAATCTAACACCCATGCTTCGATTTCATCAGAGAATTCATCGAGATCTACATCATCAATTTCAATTTCGTCATTATTGCGATAGACATCGATTTCGAAACCAGTTAGGCGACTAGCCAACTTAATATTAGTCCCTCCTTTACCAATTGCTAAAGAAACCTGATCCGGATCCAGATAAACAGCAGCTCGAAGCTTATCGACATCTAGATCAATCGAAGTCACTTTTGCGGGTGTCAATGCGCGTTGAATAAACAACGATTGGTTGTTTGTATAATTAACAATATCAATATTTTCATTGCGCAACTCCCGAACAATACCATGAATACGCGAGCCTTTCATACCCACACATGCACCGACGGGATCAATTCGATCATCATAGGACTCAACAGCTACTTTTGCTCGTTCACCTGGCAACCTCACAATATTTTTCACAGAGATCAAGCCATCTTCAATTTCAGGTACTTCTTGTTCCAGTAGTTTTTCCAGGAACACATTGTCAGTCCGGGACATAATAACTACAGGGTTATTATTTTTCATTTCTACTCGCCGAATAACGCCACGAACCATATCACCTTTACGGAAAAAATCCCCTTTGATCATTTCATTTCGTGGCAAGATTAATTCATTCCCCGTAGCGTCATCTACAACAAGCAATTCTCGTTTCAAGACCTGATGCACTTCACCAAGAATCAAATCACCGACCCGTTCGGAGTACTTTTTATAAATTTCATCTTTTTCTAATTCCATAATTCTGGAAATCAGTGTCTGCCGAGCAGCCATGATCGCACGTCGTCCAAAATCTTCCAGGAATAGTTGTTCATAACATTCCTCGCCGATCTCATAATCTTCATCTATAGAGAGTGCTTCAGAGATAGAGATCTGACTCCGATCATCCAGCACTTCACCGTCTGGTACAATTTGGCGAACTCTCCAAAGCTCCAAGTCCCCCTTTTGGGTATTGACGATGACATCAAAGTTATCGTCCGAACCAAATTTTTTCCTTATTAAGGTGCGGAAAACATCTTCCAACACGCGAACCATTGTTGGACGGTCAATGTTTTTTCCTGCCTTAAACTCAGAGAAAGTATCAACTAAGTTCATGATGAATGTAAGTTTATTTGAAGCTAATTTTAACTATTGTTTTTTTAATATCTTTCAGAGGGATGACCGCTTGTTGAATCACAGTCTTTTTTTTCTTCCCTTCTTTTATCCGCAACTTTTCTTCAATCGTAATAGACTGAACATCAGCCGCGACAAGTTGTCCGGTTTTTTTCTCGCCTTCCAGCATTGTAACTTCTACTTTTCGGCCTATGTTCTTGATATATTGTCTTGGGAATTGCAATGGTCGTGTAATACCTGGTGAAGAGACTTCCAAGGTATATTTTTCTCCTAGCCAGCCATGTTCATCGATATGTTTTTCTAAGAACCGGCTTATTTGACGACATTTGTCTAAGGTCAGACTTGAATCGCTATCAACGAATACTTCTACCTTTTTGCTCTGATGTGCTTTTACCTCAACTAGGAAGCAATCCTGAAATTCCTCTTCGTTGAATTTTTCCGTTAACAGTTCCGTTATTTTATGCTCGATCACTAAGTTGAATATGTATAAATAAAAAGAGGGAACGTTTTGTTCCCTCTCCGTTAAGAGCAATTTTGCTGCAAAAATAAGGCTTTTTAAGGAGAAACGCAATATGTTATGACTTCATAATCTGGTTTTAAAGAATTTAGAGTGAATCTAATCTGATCCAGAAGTGATTTTCCTTAAACTACATTCGCTACATCGTTGTTAAAAAAGTAATTTTGTACTTTGTTCATGTAGCCCATTGGCCTTGTTTCAACCATTGATTTAATTTGAATAGGAATGATGAATACCAACGATCTATTACACCGTGCACTGCGACAAGAATTTCTCACAGCCGAAGAAGGTCTCTTTTTATTTGAAAATGCCGCTACGGCGGAATTAATGTTGGCAGGTAATCAGCTTCGGCAAAAGCAAGTACCTGGGAATGTGGTAACCTGGATTATAGATCGCAACTCCAATACAACTAATGTTTGTATTGCCAATTGTAAATTCTGTAATTTTTATCGGCGGCCTGGGCACGATGAGGCTTACACCACAACTATTGAGCAATACCAGCAAAAGATCGAAGAAATGTTTGAACTTGGAGGGGAGCAGTTATTATTACAAGGTGGTCATCATCCGGACTTGGGTTTGTCCTTTTACGTTGACTTATTCAAAGAACTAAAGTCGCTTTATCCAAACTTGAAATTGCATGCCTTAGGCCCTCCTGAAATTGCCCATATTGCTAAATTAGATGGTCTGTCTCATCATGAAGTGCTTAAAGCTTTACAGGTAGCGGGGCTTGACTCTCTCCCAGGAGCGGGTGCAGAAATTTTAAGTGATCGAGTCCGCCGTTTAATTTCTAAAGGAAAATGCGGCGGGCAGGAGTGGCTTGATGTCATGCGTGCAGCTCATCAACTCCACCTCACTACTTCAGCGACCATGATGTTTGGCCACATCGAAACAAATATGGAACGAATGGAGCACCTTGTAGATATTCGTCAAGTACAATCTGAAAAACCTGCGGATGCAAAGGGTTTTTTGGCATTCATTCCATGGCCTTTCCAAGACGAAGATACTATTCTGAAAAAGATAAAACGTGCTCGCAATACATGTACTGGAGATGAATACGTAAGAATGATTGCGGTTAGTCGAATCATGTTACCAAATATAGTTAATATACAAGCGTCCTGGCTTACTGTAGGAAAGCAAGTAGCCCAGGTTTGTTTACATTCCGGCGCGAATGACTTTGGAAGTATAATGATTGAAGAGAATGTAGTTTCCGCAGCGGGAGCTGCTTACCGCTTTACTGCTGACGGTATCCAACAAGCAATTCGCGAGGCAGGGTTTGTACCTCGTTTACGTGACCAACAGTATGAATTTCGGGAATTGCCAAAACATATTCAACAACAGAAATTGGATCAGGAGAAGATGATTATTGATTAGGTGATACTTTAGTCCTCCGTTGTGAACTTACTAGTTAAAACATCTCTTAATCAGCTTTTTATTTATTTTGCTTTATGAACTATTGGCTAGTTAAATCTGAACCCAACGAATACAGTTTTCATGATTTGGTAATAGAAAAAAGGACCATGTGGGACGGTATTCGCAATTATGCTGCTCGTAATCATTTACGTAATATGAAAAAGGGGGATCTTGTACTATTTTATCATAGTCGAGTTGGATTGGAAGTTGTTGGTTTATGTAAAGTTATACGTGAGTATTATCCTGACCCAACTGCAACAAAAGGGGATTGGTCAGTGGTTGATATCGCTCCCATCAAGGCTTTTAAAAAACCGGTTTCATTAAAGACGATTAAAGCGACTGAGGCTTTAAAAGAAATGGCTTTAGTAAGAATTAGCCGGCTATCTGTATCTCCCGTTAGTGAGGTAGAGTTTTCCATAATTATGAAGTTGGGAGAAACAAAAATTTGACCTTTCTCTTATGTCTTATTCTACTTTGAATGAGATAGAAATTAATCTTCTTAACAATACACATTCAAAGCCTGCATTAAACTTAATAATATTACCAAGGCAAGGTACTCATTTGTCTTTCAGCCGGATAAAGAGATATAAGTCTCTTTTTCTGTTTTGGTTTCTATTTACTCTAGTTGTTGCAATACTATTACTATGGAAGAATGAATTTCCCGACGCCAAATAGCAGGCGTAAACGTTTTCACTATTTGTATGATTACTGAATTAAAAAATGCCCTAAGGAATATTCCTCAGGGCATTTTATTTAAAGAGTTATAGATTTTATTTCTCCAGAAACTCAATACTCTTATTAATAAAGGTAGTTAGTTCCGCTCCTCTCAGCATCCCTTGATTAAGCAACGCTAAATTCACTAAATGACTCGTGAATTCTTCTTTCTTTTCTTCACTTCTCATCTTTAATAACTTTTCTGCCACCAGCGGATGATTCGTATTGATAACCACATTATAGGTTTCGGGAAAATCAGCCCCAGCCATTCCCTGCATCATTTGCATTTCTTTCATTCGGCGCATGAATTCTGGCTTGGTAATCATAACAGGTTGATCATTAGGAGAAAGGGCTTTAAGCTGGACTTGAGCACCTTTACTCTTCACACTACTCTCAAATAAATTTTTAACCTTTTCTTCTTCTTTCTCTGACAACACAGATTCTGATACCTGATCTTTTTGCACTAAATTATCTACAGTATCCGAATCCACTCTTACAAATGTAACGTCACCAAATTTTTGCTCTAAGTGTTGCATAAAGTGATTATCTATCACCGTGTCAAATTCTAGCACATCATAAGAACGGTTCTTGGCTGCCTGGACAAAAGAGTCATGATCTTGTGCATTATTGGTGTAGATAATAATTTTTTTATCGTACTTATCCGTCTGTAGTGTCTGTATTTTTTCTTTGTATTCATCAATTGTGAAAAATTCATTATCCACATTTTTCAACAACGCAAACTTTACAGCTTTATCATGAAATTTTTCTTCAGATAACATTCCATATTTTACGAATACACCAAGGTCAGTCCATTTAGATTCAAAATCTTTGCGGTCTTTTTTAAATAAACTACTGAGCTTTTCTGCTACTTTCTTGGTTATGTAACCTGCAATCTTTTTCACATTCTGGTCACTTTGCAAATAGCTCCGCGATACATTTAATGGAATATCCGGCGAATCAATTACACCATGTAATAGAGTCAGAAATTCAGGAACAATTGCATTTACTTCATCTGTTACAAATACTTGATTAGAATATAACTGAATCTTGTTCTTTTGGACCTCTAGTGTATTATTCAATTTTGGGAAATAAAGTATTCCAGTAAGATTAAATGGAAAATCTATATTGAGGTGAATCCAAAATAATGGCTCTTGACCAAAACTATACGGATACAATTCATGGTAAAATGATTTGTAGTCTTCTTCCTTTAAACTCCTCGGTGATTTTTTCCATGTTGGCTCAGGGTTATTAATAATATTATCTACTTCAATTTCAGTAGTTACTGCATCCTCGCCCTCACCTTCTGTCTGACTTTCCTTACGAGTTCCGAATTTAATAGGGAATGGTAAGAACTTACAATACTTAGTCAAAAGCTCTTCAATACGATTTTCCTTTAGATACTCTTTACTATCATCACTAATGTGTAAAATAATATCAGTTCCCCTTTCTTTACGGTCATGTGTGTCAAGTGTATATTCCGGGTTTCCGTCGCATGTCCAAATAGCTGCCTTCTGATTCCTTTTATATGATTTAGTCACAACTTCCACCTTACTTGCCACCATAAAAGCAGAATAAAAACCTAAGCCAAAGTGACCAATAATATTACTGTCCTCTTTGTATTTATTTAAAAACTCTTCTGCACTGGAGAATGCAACCTGATTAAGATATTTCTCTACTTCAGCGGCCGACATCCCAATACCTTTGTCCTTTATTGTCAACGTGTTGTTCTCCTTATCGATTACAACTTCAATTGTAAGGTCTCCCAATTCTCCCTTATAGTCACCACGGGAGGAAAGCGTTTTTAGTTTGGATGTCGCATCCACTGCATTAGAAATGAGTTCCCGAAGAAAAATCTCCTGATCCGAATACAGGAATTGTTTAATAATGGGAAAAATGTTCTCTGTTTGTACTGATATGTTACCTTTTTGCATATAGCTATGAATTTTGATTTTGTATTTATTAGATGCTCAAAGCATATACCATATGGGTAAATACTGACAATTTGACGTATTACTCATAATTATAACTGAAATCCACCCATTCCTTTTTTAAACTTAGTCATATTAGTCAGTTAAAGCTGTCACATATTCCAACAGAAGCCAAGTATAGTGGTTAATTGAATACAGTATTTTTGAAT
>CBDUIU010000013.1:0-16582 GCA_965367335.1 uncultured Saprospiraceae bacterium | reverse complement strand
AACCCTTATATATGTGGCTACCTAATTTTAAACAAAGTGAAAACAAAAATTATATTTTCGCAGTGCTATGTGCACTCTTAACAGGACCAGCTAAGTCTCAAATTAAAATGGAATCAGACGGCGATGTTCTGCTGGGTCAACATTAGGGACAGTCGGTTTATCGCGAAGTTGATGTTCGAAGACGATTATTTGTGAGTCAAGTACCCAGATAAAAAGATGATTTTAACAGATTAGTATGAAGCATTTTTTAGTACTTATAACAACACTTGCAATATGCATTGGCTGTAAAGACAAATGTGATTCACCCTGCCCAGCAGATTACGATCTTATTGAAGGTATTTGGGTTAGCATAGATTCAACATTAGTTCAAGATACTTCAGGTTGGAACTATATACATGATACAGTGTACATAAGCAAAGACCCCATCCCGGAGCTTGGCTACACATATGATTATGTTTTTGCAACACATGGATCAAAGCCAGCCTTTTATACAATGAATTTTTACGATCAGAATCAGCTTGACTTGGTTTACATGGGTCCATCTTTGATAAAAATTGAAGAAACATTTACCCATACCATTACACTAAGCGATAATAATCAATATCTAGAAATTATTGATCTAAAAACAACATACCCTGCAAGTTTTTTTAACCGCTTTAAGAAAATACAATGAAAAAGTCAGCAAGTTTTAGTCTGATATTGATAGCCTTTCTTATCTCAGTAATGAGTTTTTCTCAAAAGGAATCAACCGCTCCACACCAAGTTCCCTTTGATTCGAATAAACAACTTAAAAGCCTCATCAATCTGAATTATGAGTATGCCGACAGTAGCAATATGGTAATTGTCTACACTTATCTGGAATGTAAACCATGCCTAGCTTTGGCTAAAAAATTGAATAAATCTTTGATTACTGAATCTATAAACCCCTCTAGCTTAGTTTACGTGAATGTCTTCAACAGCGATACCAGTCGTATCAATAAATTTCTTGAGAAGCACCAATACAAATCGCCTTATTATGCCTTTAAATATCCCATTGATATGATTGGAGCATATCCCAAAATTGCTGCATATGATAAAGATGGAAATTTGGCTTGGGAAAAAGAAGGATATTCTAAAGAGGTGCTGGAAGCGGTAATGAAACACATTGGAGACTTATAGGCAATGCTTTAAATTTAAAGTAGAGGGAAGCGGAAGATTATCGAACTTTCATGATTTATTATAACAATAGGCTAAGACTAGAGACCAAATTCAATACCGTTTTAAAGAATACAATTTTATTCTCATAGCCCATCTAAGTTGAATAAATACCTTTTGGTAATAAGCTCAAATCTAATGAGTAAACACTTTTCATACCTTTTTTGGGAGGTAGAATCTCGCTCAAAATCAATTTACCCGTGGAATAATTGAGTGCATGAATTGTCAGTTATACATAGAATAATTAAGGTGCATTGTCACGGTAACAAGGGGGGGGGAGGGTGTTAAAGACCTGAAGTATAACAATGAGAATAAACGCAGTAGAGTTTAATTTTTACGCACTCTAATTTAGAAAATAAACTTATACTATATATGAACCTCTAGAGTAAAATTGTAAATAAACGTCAGCTTACAAAATACTTTCATGTGCAAGTTTAACAAACCCGATACGGGGTGTACATCTTAAAATAATTATTCCGTATAAACGTCAGCTTTGTCAATATTTTTCATTAGTTAGTTTTACAAATAATTAATAATTGTATTAAAATTAACTATTAGTTCGTTTAGATTAATTTTTTTCTTTTTTAGCTATTTGTTTTTTTAATAGCTGAGCATTTATTGCTACAATAAGCGTGCTTAAACTCATAAACACCGCTCCTACAGCAGGCCCCAATACAAACCCTGCTGAATACAGCACACCGGCTGCCAGCGGAATGGCGAAAACATTGTAAGCCGTAGCCCACACTAAGTTCTGTATCATCTTTTTGTAGGTAGCTTTGCCAAAGAGAATGAGGTTGGCAATATCTTCCGGGTCGCTGTTCACAAGAATAATATCGGCTGTTTCGGCTGCTACGTCTGTGCCGGAGCCTACGGCAATGCCTACATCAGCCTGTGCCAGTGCGGGAGCATCGTTTACACCATCGCCTGTCATGGCTACAAATTCTCCCTGTTGTTGCAATTCTTTCACTTTATCTTGCTTTTCATGGGGCAACACACCTGCCATGTATTGATCCATGCCCAATTCATCGGCTACGGCTTTGGCTACTACTTCCACATCACCGGTAAGTAGCAGGGTTTTGATGTTGTTTTTATGCAGGGTTTTGATGGCTCCATAAGATGATTCCCTGATTTGGTCAGCAAAGGTTACGTAACCGAGCATTTCACCATCAGAAAAAACATAGACTTTTGTTTCGGCTGCCGAACCAGTGTCTTCAGGAATACTCCGGTTTGTCTTTTTCAATAAGCCTTCACCACCGGCCTCCATTTTTCGGCCTTCTACGGTAGCACTAACACCTACTCCTGGTTCATACTTGAAATTATCTGCGGAAGGAACGGTAATACCTTCTTCTTTGGCCTTGCGTTGTAGCCCTTTGGAAATGTGGTGTTCCGAATGTTGCTCCACCGCTGTAGCCAGACGTAATAGTTCACGTTTATCCATTCCTTCTTTTAGGTGCACTATGCGTGTTACTTCATGGGAACCTTTGGTCAGTGTTCCGGTTTTGTCAAATACAATCATGCTGATTTTACGGCTGTTCTCAAATGCCGTCCGGTTGCGGATAAGCAGGCCGTTCTGTGCGGAAATTGCTGTGGAGATAGCTACCACCAGTGGTACGGCCAATCCTAATGCATGGGGACAGGAAATAACCATTACCGTTACCATTCGCTCCAGGGCATATACAAAGTCAAAACCTAATGCTATCCAAACCACTAATGTTCCGAAACCAACTGTGAGTGCAATGTAAGTAAGCCATTTAGCAGCTCGGTCTGCAAGGTGTTGGGTTTTACTTTTAGTTTTTTGTGCTTCCTGCACCATAGTAATGACTTTGTTCAGATAACTGTCTTTACCAGTTCCCTTTACTTCTATGCGCAGTGTACCATTGCCGTTGATGGCTCCTCCTATTACGGTATCACCTTCACCTTTTTTCACCGGTTTGGATTCGCCCGTGAGCATACTCTCGTTCAGGTGGCTTTCTCCTTTAATAATGAGGCCGTCCGCAGGTATCTGTGCTCCGGGCTTTACCCGTATATGGTCGCCTTTTTGTAATTCATCCAGTTTTACTTTTTCTACTGAACCATCGTCATTGATAAGATACGCCTCTGATGGCATCATGCTAACTAACAACTCCAGTGCTTTGGAAGCTCCTAACACGGATTTCATTTCTATCCAGTGACCAACTAGCATAATGTCTATCAGGGTTACCAGCTCCCAAAAGAACATCTTGCCTTCCAGCCCGAACACTACGGCACTGCTATACACATAGGCTACGGTAATAGCAACGGCAATGAGGGTCATCATGCCGGGAGCACCTTTCTTAACTTCGTCTTTCAGCCCATTCAGGAATGGCCAGCCTCCATAGAAAAATACCAGGGAGGAAAGTGCAAAAAGCATATATAAGTTTCCTGCAAACACCAGCTCAAAGCCCAGGAACTCCTGTATCATTGGAGAAAGCACCAGAACAGGAATGGATATGACCAGCGAGACCCAAAAGCGTTTTTTGAAATCTTCTATCATCATCTTGTGGTGGTCGTGTCCCATGTGACCATGAGCAGGGTTATGTCCGGAATGATTCATCTTGCTGTGTTCCATTTTACCGTGATCCATGTGTTCTGAATGTTCGTTATGTTGATGTTTCATAATTTGTTATTTGATTGTTTGAATAATATCACCACAACCTAACATGCTTTGCCCAAAATATGGGTTTTGGATAAGAGAGTCATCACTTATCCAATCCGCTCCACTATTGTCATTTGCCATTGGGCAACGCTGAATGAACAAACTTTTGTCAAAGGGGCCAAATGTTATAGCCAGCATTACGAACTGACCTGACAAGGTTTTGAAATGCTTTCTCACTTCACCAATGTTTTCGGCTTTAATGACTTGCTTGAGAGCTTTTTCTATTGTACTGCTGTGCTGCATCCAAACATTGTGTGCTTCTCCAGTAAATAACCCCATATTGGTTTTGCCAAAATTGATTAGAAGTGAAGCAGCAATTTGTTTACTTTTATCAAAGTTATCCGCTACCAACGCATTTTTCAAATTCAGGTACTGATCAAACAAGGGGATAAGTAAACCTCTTGCTTTTTTACTAATGGTGATTACCTGTGAATGGGCATTAGTTGCCGTATTAGTGTTATTGGAAGTTCCTCCATGATTATGTCCGGTCACTACTACGCCACCTTTCGGGTTCATCATACTGGGCTTGCCTGCCAATTGAGCTGCTGCATCTATGCTGAACGTACCGTTGGTAGCAATTTCCTCACCTTCTTCCAGTCCATCCTGTATGATGTAACTATCTCCAAGTGCTGCCCCTAATGTAACTTCACGCATCATAAAACTAATACCGGTGGCAGATGCCTGTTTGACATAGACTACGGATCGCTCTCCCGTCCACATCACTGCGGATTTAGGTACAATAAGTGTTTCCTTCTCACTTTGTATAGGGCTTTTTACAATTCCAACGGCAAACATTTCCGGCTTGAGTTTCATACCCGGATTTGTCATTTCCACTCTTGCCGTAGCTACCCTTGTTTTGGGGTTGATAACTGGATCCATAAAAGTGATAATACCTTTAAAAGTTTCACCTGGTATAGATGGAATAGTAAAGGAGGCTTTATCTCCCTTTTTAATCCACCGCATATCGCTTTCATATACATCAAACAGAATCCACACATTAAAAAGGTCTGCTATCTCAAATAGCGATTGCCCTTTTGCAACGTAATCACCAAGATTCACTCGTTTGGTCAATACAATCCCCGATACATCTGCCAACACAGGGAATTGTTCCTGTGGTTGTCCGGACTGAATGATATTGTTTATCTGCTTCTCAGTTAACTTCCAGTTGAGTAATTTTCTTCTGGCAGCCTGATATAATTCAGGTTGATTCTCTCTTATTTTATAGGATTCAAAAAGTTCTTCCTGTGCAGTTACCAAATCTGGAGAATAAACGTATGCCAATACTTGGCCTTTACTCACGCTTTCTCCAGTGAAATTAACAAGCAATTTTTCAACCCGTCCGGGAATATGAGCGGTTTGAGAATATACCTTTCTTTCATCTGCTTTTACCTTGCCATTCATCCGCACTTCCTTTACAGGTTTTTGTTTTGTAATAACAGAGGTTTGTACATCGGCCAACTGCATAGCTGTGGGAGACATTTTTATTTCCATTGGGTTGTCACTACTTGAAAATTCATTGTTCAACGGAATTAAATCCATTCCACATATAGGGCATTGTCCGGGTTCTGATTGTCTGATTTGAGGGTGCATGGAGCATGTCCAGATCGTGTTTTCTTTATGCTCTTTATGTTCATCAGCAACCGGTTCTTTGGTATTGCTAAAGAACAGCCAGCCAACTAGGATGCCGATTACCAAGGTTCCCAGTGCGATGTATAGGGTGGTTTTGTTTACATTTTTCATATGTTAATGTTTTGTTTTTAAAGGTCACATGGAATTCGCCATTCTTGCTTTCCGTGTTAATTTCAATTATTTTTTGGCTCATTTCATAATCATTCATATTTAGCTGTGATATAATCCAGTTTGGCTAATGCCGTATAATATTCTTTTAAAGCGGTGGTTTCGGCCATTTGGTATTTGAGTAGTTCTTGTTGCATTCGCAAAACTTCCTCAAAATCTTTTCCCGAATTGCTATATGCCGTAAGTAGTAACGTGATAGCTTGTTCCGTTTTTACAATCTGTTCATGGTATAAATCAATCAACTGATTAGCTCTGTCTAATTCATACCAGGTCATTTCATAAGTACTGACCAGATTGTTTTCAAATTCTTCTTTATAAGAAGTGATAGCCGATTGGGTGAATTGGGCTTCATCTACTGCAGCTCTGTACTTGCTCCTGAAAATAGGAAGGCTCACACTCACCATTGGCATGACTACATTCTTACCGTTATCGGGGATAACCATATCCGTTCTTTCTCCAACTATTACATAATCCAGCCCTACACCAAATTTGGGCAAGCTTTGTTTCCTGGCAAGTTCTTCCTGTTCTTTGGCAGATCTTAATCTCAGGTCAAAGGCTGCCAGCATCGGATTGGCAGTGAGTAAGCTGTCTTTGCGATAATATTCGGCTACTTCTAGAACGACTAAGGAATCAACCAATGTTACAGGCAAGGTATCCACCCGATTAAGCAGTTTATTGAAATGGGTCAGTAATGGCTTCTTTTTATCTTTCAGCAGCTTTATTTCCGTGTTGGCATTCTCTATCATAATGTCCACCCGGATAACATCTACCATGCTTCCTTTCCCATTTTTAAAGGAAGTGGTAGACAAGTCCTTAAAAGTGAATAGGATCTCTCTGTTCTCCTTTTGTAGCAATAAGATGTAGTTTACCTCATATAATGGATACCAGGCTGCTTTAACTTTGAAATATAACTCATTTTTCGCATTTAGAAACTCCTGATATTTGGCTTCTGCCATCAGTGTGGCCATTTCACCCTTTGCTGCCAATGTTCCAAACCAGGGAAACATTTGTGAGAGACCGAACTTGGCCTGTTGTGGCCCAACTCTTGTTTCCACCGGACTGATAAAATAACCAAATGAAAGCACTGGATCTGGCAAGGCATTGGCTTGAGCCACCAGTTGCATGGCTGCCTCAAATTCGGCATACTTAGCTTTCAATCCCGGATTGTTTTCAGCCGCGACTTTTAAGTAATCCTGCAGTGTTTGGGCTTGCAGAAAGCTGGATATACTTAATAACAGGAGACATCCTATGTGTTTATATGTTCTTATCATGATTGTCTTTTTAGATTTCGCTCTTCTCGTAAACAGTAAAGCACCGGTACAATAAAATAGGTAATGGAGGCGACTATCATTCCGCCAAAAGCTGGAATTGCCATCGGTATCATAATATCAGCTCCTCGTCCTGTTGAAGTCAGCACCGGCATTAAGGCAATAATTGTGGTAGCAGAAGTCATAATAGCAGGTTTGATTCTTCGTTGTCCTGCCTTTACCACCGCATTTCTGATTTCAGGAATGGTAGTAGTTTTACGTTTTTCAAAGCTCTGGTCAAGATATGTTCCCATGAGTACCCCGTCATCTGTTGCAATACCAAATAAGGCTATAAACCCTACCCAAACGGCCACACTTAAATTGATGGGGTGGATCTGGAACAATTCCCTCATATTGGTTCCAAAAATGGCAAAGTCAGCAAACCAATCCTGTCCGTAAAACCAAAGCATCAGGAATGCTCCACTAAATGCCATTGCAATACCTGTAAATATCATCAGGGAGGTAGTAATTGATTTGAACTGAAAATACAGGATTAAAAAGATTATGATGAATACCAATGGAACGATAATAGCCAATCGTTTTTCTGCTCGTACTTGATTTTCATAACTGCCTGAGAATTTATAGCTGATACCAGAAGGAACCACCAACTCTCCTTGATCTATTTTGTTTTGAATAAAACGCTGTGCTTCATCTACCACTTCTACTTCTGCATATCCATCCTTTTTATCCAACAAAACATAGCCCACCAAAAAGGTATTCTCACTTTTTATCATTTGTGGGCCGCGCAGGTATTCTATATCTACTAATTCACCCAAAGGGACTTGCGCTCCAACAGGAGTTGGGATAAACACGTTTTTTAATTTATCAGGATCATCCCGCAGCTCTCTTGGATAACGTACCCGTACCGGAAAACGCTCCCTTCCTTCAACGGTGGAAGTGATTTTCATGCCCCCGATGGCTGTTTCAATAGATTGCTGCACATCATCAATACTTAATCCATATCGCCCAATTGCATCCCTATTGATATTCAAGTGCAAATATGGTTTTCCTACAATGCGGTCGGCAAATACGGCTTCTGATTTCACCGATGGTACTTCTTTCAGAATGCCTTCCAATCTCATTCCAAAGTCTTCGATTGTTTTTAAGTCAGGCCCATATACTTTAATGCCCATTGGGGCACGCATACCGGTTTGAAGCATGACCAACCTTGTTTCAATGGGTTGTAATTTCGGAGCAGAAGTTACTCCAGGTATGTTGCTTACTTTTACTATTTCATTCCAAATATCATCTGGAGAGTTAATGTGTTCCCGCCAATTACGGAAGTAGCTGCCCGATTCATCTGGAATTAATTCATCTGCGGCAATTCCCTGTATCAAGGCTTCCTGGTTGGTAAGGGTATCACCAGAGGTCAGAATAAAGCGGTCTTCCTTGTCTGTCTTGAATCGCTCACGGTGTCCTTTTTTATTGACCAGGTATTCAGGTTTGTAATTGATAATATTCTCATACATGGAAATAGGTGCTGGATCCAAAGCCGATTCTACCCGTCCCATTTTTCCAACTGCCAATTCCACTTCGGGTATGTTCACTAACATCATATCCAGTTGTTGTACTACCCGTTTGTTTTGCTCGATACCGGCATGAGGCATAGAGGTTGGCATCAATAAGTAACTACCTTCATCCAGTGAGGGCATGAACTCCTTGCCAATGCCTGGGAAGGTATGAGTCAAGCCTGACCAGGCCGAATTGGTTCGGATGTTTACATTGACTTTATCGAAGCCCTTGGCTACAAATCCAAAAATGCCGCTAAATCCTAACCAAATTACAGCGCCCCATAGGATCACAAATGCGGGAATGAAAAGGAACTTTACTTTATTGGCCAGACACCAGTTCAGAATACGGACGTAGTAACGCTCCAGTGCATAGAACAGAGAAAGAACAACCGTAACTGCAAAGGCAACAAATACAAAGTTCAACGGCAATGATTTAACTGCACCCAGTGGCATCCAATATTTCGCTAACAACCAGGTTACGGATACCACTGTGATAATTAAAGATAGGTTTCGGCTAATGAAGTTTTGTTTTGGGCTGTATTCGCTAACGAACCAGGCTGCTCCGAAAGCCATTAAAGTTAATCCACCCCACAAACTAACCCATATTGCTACAACAAGTCCACCAACAATAAGCAGTGCATTCAGGAGCTTGCCTCTGGCATTTTTGTTGATTTTAATGCCAAAGATCCAGTGAGCCAGCGTTGGCAGAATAATTAATGCGACTATCAAAGAGGCAATCAATGCAAAGGTCTTGGTAAACGCCAATGGTCGGAACAGCTTGCCTTCAGCAGCTTCCATTGTAAATACTGGAATAAAGCTCACAATGGTGGTGGCCACTGCGGTAACAATAGCAGAACTTACTTCGGATGCAGCGTTATAAATAGTATCAATGAGCTTTTGTCCCGGAGAAGCTTCATCTATGTGCTTAATAACATTTTCGGAAAGGACAATTCCCAAATCCACCATTGTTCCGATGGCAATGGCAATACCGGATAATGCAACGATATTGGCATCTACACCGAAGTATCGCATAGCAATAAACACCATAAGGACAGCTATGGGCAATAGACTGGAAATAAGGATGGATGCCCGAAGATTCAACACCATTACAATAACCACCAAAATGGTAATGAGTAATTCCAAAGAAAGTGCTTCTTCTAATGTTCCAAGTGTTTGATAAATCAATTCGGTACGGTCATAAAAAGGTACGATTGTTAGTTGACTTTCCACTCCGTTGGCTAACGTTTTTTTAGGTAATCCAGGAGCTATCTCTTTCATTTTCTCCTTTACACTATTAATCACTTGCAAAGGATTAGATCCGTAACGGGCAACTACCACACCTCCAACAACTTCGGCTCCCTCTTTATCAAGCAATCCTCTCCTGGTAGCCGGCCCCAATGAAACAACGGCTATGTCTTTGATACGAATGGGTACATTATCGTGAACTGCTACAACCGCTTTTTCCAAATCTTCAATAGATTTGATGTAGCCTAATCCTCTCACCAGGTATTCTGCCTGGTTAATTTCGATGGTTTTGGCTCCCACATCTTTGTTAGAATTCTTTACAGCCATCATCACTTTGTGCAATGGAATATCATACACTTTGAGTGCATCGGGATTTACGTCTATCTGGTATTCCTGAACATATCCACCGATAGAAGCTACTTCTGAAACACCATCAACGGCATTCAAACCATATTTTACATAGAAATCCTGAACGGTTCGTATTTCATGTAAATCCCATCCACCGGTAGGATTGCCGTTTTTATCTCTACCCTCTAAGGTATACCAGTAAACCTGTCCTAAAGCAGTAGCATCAGGCCCTAATGACGGTTGAACGCCATCTGGCAATAAGCCTGATTGAAGGGAGTTGAGTTTTTCCAGAATACGGGAACGGGACCAGTAGAAGTCAATATCTTCATTAAAGATGATATAGATGCTGCTGAACCCGAAAATGGAAGAACTACGGATGGACTTCACTCCGGGAATACCCAACAGGGAAGTAGTGAGCGGATAAGTAATCTGGTCTTCGATGTCCTGCGGAGACCGGCCCATCCACTGTGTAAACACAATCTGTTGGTTCTCCCCAATGTCAGGGATAGCATCTACCGCTACCGGATCGGAGGGCAGTATTCCTGTCTTCCAGCCGAAGGGTGCGGTTACCAGCCCCCATCCGACAAGTAAGATGATGATTAAGAGTGTGACTAACTTGTTTTCAAGAAAATATCTTATGATTTTATTAAGCATAACATTAAAATTAGAAATATTAACTGTGTGCAGAGCACTAATTCTAAGTTGGAATGCCAGAAAGCATTAACCAAAAATGAAATGTTTAAATGATAAATGTTTGAAGCTCAACAGGGATGTTCTGCAGAAGTACAGGGGGCGAATAATTTACCATTGATGGTCCTAAGGAAATTGTATGCTGATTTTTAATTAAATTCACACAAACAAGGTATAGGGGATATGTATTATTAAATTGCTTTTTGTTAAGAGTAATAGTTTCATATTCATCGTCAAGACTCATTTGATGAAATCTATTTTCACAACATGGTGTTTTCTCTAGTGATGATACGTCACTAATGTTTAAACAATATTCGGAAGCTTGCGACATCCCACAATTTAGTTCGTGCTGCCCAATTGAAATGCTAGCAAGTACAGTCTCTCCTCCACAAAAATGACTTGTGAAAGTAATACCTATGTTTGACAACAGTATTAATAAAGCAAGTGATATTGAGAATAAACTTTTCAATACAATGTTAGAAAACGTAAAGGTAAATAATTTATTTTCTAACTTATTAAATTGAGCGCAAGAAATTCATTATTAATATGAAATATTTAAAAGTGTATGAAATGAATGCACAATGTGATTTTTAATCTGGTGTTAAAAAGTATTCCTGCATAGTTCTCAAATAAATGTTAATATTGTTTAAAGTCATGGCCAGTAAAGGGTTTGTTTATCGAATTTGGGCTGGGATTACAGCGATTCTAGTTTTATCTGCTTCTGTAGGCATTGCTCTTGACGTACATTATTGTCAAGACACTGTAAAAAGTATTGGTGTATATGCATTAGCAAAAGAGTGCTCAATGATAGATTCTCAGGTCGCAAATTTATCAATTGAAAAATGCAGAGAACACAACTCGGAAATGAGTGAAAGCTGTTGTCACAACGAATCTTTTTTCAATAAAATCACAACGGAAGCTTCATCACAAGTCTATAAAAATCAAAAACAAGATTCTAAATTTATTGTACCAATTTGGCGATTTTCAAAGCTCAAATTATCGGATCACCAATATACGTTTGTTGGACTACAACAACACGTCCCTTTGTCAAAGAACAGGCAAGTTCTTTTTCAGTCATTTTTGATTTAGTTTTTAAGATTTGGTTCTTACGGAACTGCGATTAATTCTTATTTACTTTAACAAATAATCAAAATGAAAACTTTAATTAAAAGTATTGGTCTATTAATAGGCATTACATTTATGGCGTGTACATTTACGCCAAATCAATCAAAAGAAGATCAAACTGGAACAGAATTTAGTTCGGCATATATATGTCCAATGCACTGTGATGGGAGCGGCAGCTCAGAAGCAGGCAATTGTCCAGTTTGTAAAATGGACTATGTCCAAAATCCAGATTCAGTAAATAATACACTACAGGAGAAAAACATGCACAAAGATTATGCATGCCCAATGCACCACGAAATTCACGGTGAATCGGGTGATAGTTGTACTATTTGTGGAATGGCATTAGAAATACATCAACATTAAAATTATGAAAACAAAAAGTATAATATTATTAGCTGTACTAGCGACAGCGGCCTGTAAGAAGGAAGAAATTCAAGAAACCTATGTTTCAGATGTTCCTGAATTTTATTTGACACCTGATAACTCAACACCAATTGTTGAGCCATGGTTAGGTCTTTTAGATGGCATTTTGTCGCCACGGGATTTAGATTTTAAACCTGGAACCAATGAGTTATGGGTAATGAATAAGGGAAGCAATGGAAGTGATTTTGTAATTATCAAAGGCGCAGGTAGCTCATCACAATCTATTATTAAAAGAAAAGATTCTCATAGTAGTCATTTCGTGCCCAATGGCACGGCAATTGCGTTTTCTGATATCAACACATTTGCTACTACACCTGAGATTAAAAATACTGTTTCAGATCCAAATTCTACTTTTATGGGGCCTGCCTTATGGTCAGGTGATTTAAATGTATTTGCTATGGTGAATCAGTCTAATTGGGATCCAAATAAGCCACTAGGTAGTCATTTGGATATGTTACACCAAAGTCCCTTTTCAATGGGAATTGCTCATGAGGCAGGTAATAGCTTTTGGGTCTTAGACGGACACAATGGCAATTTATGTCATTACGAGTTTCATGATGATCATGGGCCTGGAGGAGATGATCATAGAGACGGTAGAATTTTTAGATATGAAGACTTAAGCTTTACAAGAGTAAATGATATCCCAAGCCATATTATTATGGATAAAAATAGCGGTAAGCTTTATATGTGTGACACTTACAATGGAACAGTGGTTATGATTGATCCATCAACGGCAAGTGCAACCACTAAGTTAACTGCTCCTAATGAAATTTTAGATAGATATTATAAAATGGAAGGTGCAACGAGCAGCGTTTTTGCTAGTGGTCTTCAACAACCTTCTGGAATTGATATCAATGGAAATAGACTATTTGTCTCAGACTATAAAACAGGCATAATACATGTTTACAATCTAGAAACAAAAGAAGAAATAGCCACTTTGGATACAGGCTCAGATGGAATTACAGGCATCAAAGTTTCCAAAGACAATAGACTCTGGTTCGTAAATTATTTGACTAATAAATTATATCAAGTTATACCAAAATAAGACGAGAAATGAAATTAATTACAACATTATTTTGTTTGATGCTGTTGCTTAATAGCAATGCTCAAACTACAGTGAAGCTCAAAATAAACGAATTTTTGGGCGAAGAATCATTTGCCTTCAATCAGGAATCATCAAACAATTTAGAAGACAAATTCAATGTTAGCAGATTGCAATATTACATCTCCAATATTAGCATTGTCCATGATACTGGGAAAATAACACCAGCTACTGGAGTTTATATATTAGTCAATGCTGGCAACACTACAGAATTTGATTTAGGAGAATATGATGTTGCCGATATTGAAGCCATCAATTTTTCAGTCGGAGTAAATAAGCCGGAAAATCATCAGGATCCAACCCAATGGCCAAACTCTCACCCACTGTATCCTAAATCACCTTCAATGCATTGGGGGTGGACTGCTGGTTATCGCTTTGTGGCAATGGAAGGTAAAGCTGGTGCATCATTGAGTACCACATTTCAAATTCATGCCTTAGGAGATTATAATTATCATAAAATTAGCATACCCACGGATGCAATAGAAGATAATGGGGATTTGATTATTGAGTTGAATGCGGATTATGCCAAGGCTGTAGAAAACATCAACATAGCCCAAGGTGTTATTACTCATGGTGATTATGATGAAGCAGCAGAGTTGCTAAGAAATTTCAGAGATTTCGTTTTCTCTTCATCCACAGGCGCTCTAAACACTTTAAGCCTTAATGAATATTCTGTTAATAACTTCTTAAACATATACCCGAATCCGTCCTTGAGTGGTGATTTTGTTTTGCGTAGTGAAAACAATGGCAAAATAAATTCATACAGAATAATTAATAGTTTAGGAAAAGTAATGCAATCAAATTTGGAGGTAAACTCAACAGAGTGTAGCCTAGCGATAAAAGAGAAGGGGATTTATTATATTGAAGTGCTACTTATAACAAATAAAAAAGTAGTTAAAAAAGTAATAGTTTATTAATTGAGAAAGCTGCAGGTTTTAGGGTTATTAGGTCTATTCATGGTCGGTATTATTTCATGTAATATCGACCCTAATTTGCTTTACGACAATTCTGGGGAAATCATCGTGATACCGAATGGTTTCCCTGCAATTGAGTTTCCTGAAGATAATAAATTCACAAAAGCAAGATGGCTATTAGGTAAAAGATTGTTCTATGATAAATCCCTTTCCATTGACAGTAGCACCAGCTGTGCTAGTTGTCATCAGTTGGCATTTGCGTTTGCGGATAATAGCCCAACAACTAAAGGAGCGTTTAATCGCGAAGGAACTAGGAATGTTCCAAGTTTAGCGAATATAGCTTATCATCCATATTTTACTAGAGAAGGTGGAGTACCCACCTTAGAAATGCAGGTGCTTGTACCGATACAAGAGCACAATGAGCTTGGATTTAACATAGTAGATATTGAAAATAGATTAAAACTTGATAGTAGCTATATCAATCAAAGTATACTTGCGTACAACCGAAGTATTGACGCATTCACTATAACCAGAGCATTGGCAACTTTTGAAAGAAGTTTAATAAGTGGAAATAGTTTATATGATTTATACATATATGGCCTAAGTTCTTCTGTGTATGACGAAGATGAGATCCGGGGACTAGAACTATTTCAGAGTGAACGATTGGGATGCAATAAATGTCACTCTGGGTTTGACTTTACAAATTACACTTTTGAAAACAATGGGTTATATACTGATTATAAAGACATTGGTAGAAAAAGATTGACAGGCATGGAAAAAGATCTTGCTAAGTTTAAAGTTCCAAGTTTAAGAAATGTGATGCTTACAGCACCTTATATGCATGACGGTTCAATTTCTACAATATCAATGGTAATTGAACATTATAACTCAGGAGGAAATAGTCATCCAAACAAAAGTGAACTTATTAAACCACTGAATTTAACAGAGAATGAGAAGTATCAATTAGAGGCATTTTTACAAACATTAAGTGATACAAAATTTATTAATAATCCACTATTTAAAAATTGAATATGAAATATAAAATTTTAACAATTATTCTAATGTTTTGCATTGCGTTTTATGCTTGCAAAGATGAAGAAACTACAACTGGAGTAACTTACGACGATACTCCCTATTCATTAGAAATCGGACAATTTCCACCTCCTTCAATAGCAGATGACAACAAGTTAACTATTCAAGGAGTAAAACTTGGAAAAATGTTGTTTTACGAAAAAATGTTATCTAAGGACGGCACTCAAGCGTGTGCTAGTTGTCACAGACAAGAACACGCATTTACAGATACCGCAAGGTTTTCAACCGGTGTCCAAGGTAAGCTTGGAGGAAGGCAAGCAATGACAATATTTAATATGGCATGGCATACAAATGAGTTTTTTTGGGACGGAAGAGCACATTTACTTAGAGATCAATCATTATTACCTATACAGGATGAATTGGAAATGGATGAAAGTTTAGAAAATGTAATAGCAAAACTTTCAAACAGTCAAACATATAAAGATCAATTCACCCGCGTGTTTGGCAGTGACGAAATAACATCTGCGAAAATTTCCTTAGCCATGGAGCAGTTCATGAACTCTATAGTTTCTCACGACTCTAAATATGATAGATATCTTGCAGGAGTGGATACGTTGACCGCAAGTGAAGAGCGAGGAAGGATTTTGTTTTTTGCTGATTACAATCCTTTTTTCCCAGATGAATCGGGAGCAGATTGTGCACATTGCCATTCTGGAGATAACTTCGCGAATAATCTTTATATGAATAATGGATTAGACGGAAATATGCCGCAAGATGAAGGCAGGAGTAAAGTAACTAAAGACATGAGTGATCGTGCTAAATTTAAAGTTACAAGCTTGAGAAACATTGAAGTAACTGGGCCGTACATGCATGACGGTAGATTTACCACCTTAGACGAAGTTGTTGAACATTATAATAATGGCATCAAAAATTCATCTACCTTAGATCCTGCATTAGAACAAACAATTGCTCTAGGTTTAATGCTTGATGCGCAGGAGAAAGCTGATTTGATTGCATTTTTAAAAACACTTACTGACCAAACCTTTTTAACTAATCCAGAATATAGTAATCCTTTCTAAGTAATAATAATACAACAGATTTTGTTACTGTTATGTAACCATAAAAAAAGCAACCTCCTCATATTCAGAAGGTTGCTTTCTTTTTTTAGTAGCGGGGAGCAGAATCGAACTGCCGACCTCCGGGTTATGAATCCGACGCTC
>CBDUIU010000012.1:0-16654 GCA_965367335.1 uncultured Saprospiraceae bacterium | reverse complement strand
AAGCTGAAGTCATAGAAATTCCAGCCACAGTTGCTTCAACAGAATCAGAATTACTAGTCATAAGTCAGGCAGCAAAACTGATAGCAATATAGTCCAAGACAAAAAGAAGAAATGATAAATCAAAATAAACAGAAAAGATCAACGAGTGTACCAGTGCTGTTCAGCAATAGGCTTAAACCTTCGAAGACAAACTTATTAACGCCGCAGTTAAGATCATCGTCTGGAAGAGTCGGATTATTAAATTACTAATATATATTATCAGATCACTAAACCATTTTAGCTTGGGACTTCTAGACGATCTTCCATTCTCTGCGAAACATGGGTACCCTTGGAATCATAATCGAGTATATCGGATCTGAAAAGTAGAACAGCTACATCTGCGCATTCCACCTAAGTGAAAAAGATCAAAAGAAACTATCTTGAACTTTTACCAGCCGAATAAATCAATGAAGGATGGGTCATAGACTTTTTGAGTAATTGGTTCGAAGGACTCAAGACAAGAAAAAGTTCGGATGTTCAACATTATGGGCAAGTGTTCTCGTAAGGCCATGGATTGAAGCCTATGTGAGAATTTCTGTTGAAAACTTTGGATTTATTTATTTGATAAAGTAATAAAGTAGCGAGATAAACCTGCATACTTTCTTTGTGAAAATGTTCCAGAATTTATATTTAAACAATTAGCCGTTTGGTCTGGATTATCATAATATTGATATCAGATTTATTCATTTAGGTATACTTATTCAAAACGGATTATTTGAACGGCCTTATGGTGCCTTATGAAAATAATGTCTGATACTTGAAATGATTTGAATCAATTCAATAACTTAACGAACGGTTTCAATAATGGTGGAATAGTATATAATTAACTTGGATCTTATAGTTCTATTGGTTATGTAACACCAAATGAAATGGAACAGCCAAATCATAATCTCTACTTTAGAGCAGTTGTAACTTAGGGGAAAAGAACAAAGTAAAGTCAAAATCTAGTGTTGCTGGGGAGTCTTACTCAGGATTCTGATCGCATGAAAAATTCTCTATAATTAAGAAACAATTTTATTACTATTATTCTGTAATCATAACAATAAACAAATATTCATATATTTATAAAAAGCCTATTATTGAAATAAATTTGTTATTAAAATTGAAATAGTAACAATTTCTCTATTGCATTCAAAATCTAGAACAACCTCAATTATAAAAATTATCTATACCTATACAATCTCTAATAAAATAGCCGCAAAATGATAATCATTTTGCGGCTATTTTATATCCTTCTAAAAAGTACATTTACGATTCTACTGTTTGCCTCATTGATGCTAGTTCATCAAGAAACTTCTCCAATGCTTCATTAAAAACCTGTGGCTTTTCCATCATGGGTGCATGACCACATTCTTCTACAAAAACAAGCTTAGAATTCTCAATCAACTCATTAAATTTTTCTCCAACAAAAGCAGGAGTGACGTTATCCTCCCTACCCCATACCAGCAAGGTTGGCGCCTTTATTTGATGCAATTTGTCACTAAGGTTATGCCTGACTGCCGATTTAGCAGTGGCTATTACTCGAATTGCTTTACTTCTATCATTTACGATATCAAAAACTTCGTCAATCAATTCTTTAGTCGCAACTTCTGGATTATAAAAAGTATCCTGAGTTTTCTTTTTTATAAAATCATAATCACCTCGTTTAGGAAAACTAGACCCCAATGAATTTTCAAAAAGACCTGAACTACCAGTCAAGATGATAGAATATATACGTTCAGGGCAGGCTAAGGCAAACAATAATGAGATATGCCCACCGAGTGAGTTACCCAGCACGTGTACCTTATCCAATTTTTTGTAATTAACAAAATCAACAACATGGTCAACTAAGCCAGTTAATGATACCTTGATGATTGGTAAATCAAATATCGGTAAAATCGGAACAAGTACATTATATCTTTTGGAGAAGTGTTGGATGATTCCTTCAAAATTGCTCAAGGCTCCAAATAAGCCATGTAACAATAGCAAAGGTTCTCCCTCTCCACCAGATTCAATGTATTTAAATTTACTTTCTTCCTGTATTTCGTGGTCCATTCATTTTAGCTATTAATCGCTGCAAAGGTAAAATTTTTTATTCAATCACCCCAAATAGCATTGAAACGTCTTTTTGAGTGAAAAATCTTACAAAGAATATTTTTTTAACGTGACTCACTGCAATATAGTTACTTATACTAAAAAGAGAAATAATCCCAAAATTTCAGTTTTCCACATAGTTACTAACATATGTGGATTACTTAAGATTCCATGTCTGATAATTCATAAATAAAATGATTGATAACAAAACTAAAGCACCAGCCTGATGTAAAACACCTAATCCAACTGGAATAACTCCAATGCAATTAATCAATGTAAAAATTCCTAATAAAACCTGAATTACCAACATACTTACTAACAGCAATGACCCATACTTAAAAACAGTGACTTTCCAATGTTTTCTGGTTAAAAAAAAGTAAGTTAAAACAATGATACTCAGAAGGTAAGCTACATTTCTATGTAGGAAATGGAAAAGGGCCATAACTAATGGGCTTTGTTCATAATTCACAAAGTTATCCACAGTCCATTGTGTGTGATCAAACAGTACACTAGGAAGATAATATCCACCTATGTCCGGCCATGTAGGGTAGAATAATCCAGCTTTCATACCAGACATCACCCCTCCAAGAAAAATCTGTAAAGCCAATATCACTAACATCGTAATCCCTAAGCTTTTTAACAATTTATTGTGGATAACTTTAGGTTTAGAGTAGAACACCTTAAAGGTAGTCCATAATAAATAACTGTAGAGAATAAACGCTAATGAAAGATGCATTGTTAATTTGTATGCATTGACCAAAGGACGGTTAATTAAACCACTGGCAACCATTATCCATCCAAAAGAGGCCACCAATCCTGCTAAAAGAAACACAATACCTAAATCTTTAATTAGTTTTTTTGAAAACATTCCTTTCCGCCAAAAGAACAGAAATGGAATAAGAAATATAAATCCCATACTTCTTGCCCATAACCGATGAATGTATTCCCAGAAATAAATAAATTTGAATTCAGACATACTCATCCCTTTATTTATTTTATGGTACTGCGGTGTCCCTTTGTACAAATCGAAAGCCTCATCCCACTGTGAAGCACTTAACGGTGGCAGAGTACCAGTGACAATTTCCCATTTGGTAATTGATAAACCAGAACCGGTTAAACGAGTAACTCCTCCAACTACTACTTGGATAAATATCATAACCAAGCCAACAACTAACCATAGCTTTACAATTTTAGCAATTTTATCCTGTGGCGTAAAACCTGGTTTATTCCACCATTGAAGAAAACGCGAACCCAAACTACTGGGAGAAGAAGATATCATTCGACTCATCATCAATAAAATTTATTCTTTAAGAAGGTGGTATACCTAAATGGAAAAAAATCATACTTCCGCTAATAAAATATTTTATTCAGTTATCCACAATATTAACTAGTGTTAAATATATTTATAATAAATTTTTAAAAAAAGTCTATCATCATTAGTCATGTTAGTTTGTAGAAAAATAAAGATCCTAATCCTTGGTATTCTAGTTACTAATAAATTGTACCTAATTATCCACAATTAAAAAACCTTCTAATTATACGATAATCAATAAATTAGCAATTAATTAACAACATGTGTAAAAGTTCTACACAGAATAACTTTTTATAAAACTAGTACTGAGTTATTCTTTTAGAATGTAGATAAGTATGGGTAAATCCACAAAATCATCAATCTTTTAAATTATATTATATGTGTTTTTTTAAGATTATTAATTAATGTTAGTTTCTTCTACCTTTATTAACAGGTTTATCCACAAAAGTTGTTAATTATTCACAAATTTTTTTCATTTGTATGTAAAGATTATAGAAACCCATTTTTTACAAACTAAAAAGTTGTTAATTACTTGATAATCTGATTTTTGTATCAAAAAATTTGAACTTATGCGAGTTGTTATTCAGCGGGTTAGTCAAGCAAGTGTAATGATTAATGGAACGACTAAATCTAAGATTGGAAAAGGATTATTGATTTTGTTGGGGATAGTAGCTAATGATGATATCAATGATATAGAATGGCTTTGTCATAAGATTAGTCATTTACGTATTTTTAATGATGAGCAACAAGTAATGAACTGCTCAGTCAAACAAATTAATGGAGGGATAATCGTTGTAAGTCAATTTACATTATATGCAAGTACAAAAAAAGGGAATCGCCCTTCTTATACCCTAGCAGCCAAGCCTGATGTAGCGATCCCATTGTATGAGAGATTTGTTAAGACACTAGAGTTGACAGCCGAAAGAAGTATAGGAACAGGATTCTTTGGAGCAGATATGCAAGTATCATTAATTAATGACGGGCCGGTTACCATAATCATAGATTCAAAACTAAGAGATTAATATGTATCAGGATATTACCTTAAAACAAGCTCAAGCGTTAGTTGATAAGTGGATCAATTCTGTAGGAATTAGATATTATAACGAATTGACTAACATGGCTATCCTCACAGAAGAAGTAGGTGAGGTAGCCAGGCTCATATCACGATTATACGGGGAACAATCTTTTAAAAACAATGTACTTGCAGAGAATGCTCCAATAGCTCTTGCAGAAGAAATGGCGGATGTATTATTTGTACTTATTTGCTTGGCAAATCAAACTGGAGTTGATTTAACGGAAGCTCTACACAAAAGTTTAGAGAAAAAAACAAAAAGAGATAAAGAGAGACATGCTAAAAATATAAAATTGAAATAATATTGTTAGCATCTTATGAACTAACCTTCAAACCGATGACTATCTAATTTTATCAATACACTCATCAGCAAGGTAAAACCAAGAATAGAAGAGCCACCATAACTAATAAATGGCAAAGGAATTCCAATAATTGGCATTAGGCCCATAGTCATTCCAATATTAATAAAAAAGTGAACAAAGAGAATTCCTGCAACACCATAAGCATAATGTCGGGAAAAGTCAGATCGTTGACGTTCTGCCAGAGTAATAATTCTTACTAAGAGAAGTAAATAAAGACCAATGATTCCCAGACTTCCAATGAACCCTTGTTCTTCACCTATTGTACAAAAAATAAAGTCGGTAGATTGCTCAGGTACATAATTCAATTTCGTCATTGTACCTTGTAAGAAACCCTTACCTTGAAGACCACCAGAACCTATCGTCATTTTTGAAAGTAAAACATTATATAAGGCCCCTTGTGGATCACAGAGACTCGGCCTTAGCCATACATTTATTCGATCTTGTTGATGTTTTTCAAAAAAATTATTAAAAGTATAATTAGCAGAATAGGCAATACTAGAACCTAATATCAAAAAAATGGTCATTTGTTGAATTAATTGACTCTTTCGCAGTTGATACAGGTAAATTGCTACTCCTATAAAAAGAAGAACATTTCCAATCAACACTTCTTTAACATAGCCGTAATAAATTCCAATAACTGTTGCAATCATAAGTACTAATAATCCAACTAACCATCCGTTACGTCTTTTCTTAATATTAAAAATTAATACTCCAATACTAACCAGACATAATGCAGAAATAATAGGAAAAGGATTAAAAACCAATCCTAGTATTAAAATTGTAGCAGCAGAAAAACCGTAGATATATAGACTTGGAGAAAGACCGGCTCTGTACAATAGTATAAAAAATGAGAGGAACACCAGTGCAGATCCAGCGTCTGGTTGTAAAAGGATTAAAAACATAGGAACAAAGAACAAACCAACAACAGTTGCCAAGGATTTGAATTCCCTAATATTCGTGTTATAAGTACTCATGAATGCACTAACAGCTAGACAAGTAGCAAACTTGGCAAATTCAGAAGGCTGTAGTGTAAAGCTTCCAATTGAGTACCAGGAAGTAGCTCCTTTAATTTTTATTCCGAATATAAGAACCCCTATTAAAGCCAATAAGCCCAAACCATAAATCGGATAAGCAAAAGTCCGCCAGAATTTCCAATCTATAATAAAACAGAAAAACATAATCAGTAATGATATACCGATAAACATAGTTTGTTTTCCTGCATTAGTTTTAAGATTAAAAAAGTCGCTATATCCTTGCTCGGTGTAGCCAACCGTATATATCATCAACCAGCCAATACCTACCAAACTCAAGTAAAGAGAGAGGGTCATCCAATCCAAGTTGCGGAATCCTGATGGATCGCGACGACTCATATATTTAATTTAAATAAGAATTTATAAACTACAGGCCGACTAGTTCCCTTGCTGGTATCGTATTGTCTTTGATAGGATAAGCCCCAGGGTAATCTTGCTTAATACGATATAATAATCGTACGGCTTCCAACCGAGTAGCAAATGCCCCTACTCTTAATTTGTAATAAGGTTTAGAGTGTTCCCAGTTCACTTTTACATCGGGATAGCTAAATTGAAATTTTGTCTTCTCTTCATCCATTTTCCTTCGATCAGTTGTTGCGATAATCTGAATTCGCCAACCTGACACATTCTCATTATTTCTGTTAATCTCAATCATGCGATATAGCATACTCGTAATACCCTGCTCTTCTTTAATAGCAATATTCTGTGCATGACTAAAATTAGATAATAAAAAAAAGAAAACGAGGATTGGGAAGAAATGTTTGAAAATCATAAGCATTAAAGTATAATTATTCTGCAATGATCTGAATACCTGCACTAGAACCTAAACGGTCAGCACCTGCCTTAATAAGCGCTTTTGCGTCAGCTTTATTTCGAATTCCTCCTGAAGCTTTAATTTTAATGCTACCTGGTAATTTATTACGAAGGGTTTCAACTATTTCTGTTGAAGCTCCACCAAAATAGCCGGTCGAAGTTTTCACGAAATTAACACCCACTTTAGTACAAATTTCACATAATTTAAAAATCTCTTCTTCTTCAAGAAGATTAGTTTCCAGGATTAATTTGATGATTTTTCCTTTCATATGAACCATTCGAGTGGTACTGTCAATGTCACTTTCAACGTGTGCCCAATCGCCACTTTTGACTGCCGCAACATTTATAACAACGTCGAATTCTTCAGCACCATCGTTTAGGGCACGTTTAATTTCTTCAACCTTGGCTGCTGTTGCCGAATAACCAAGTGGAAAACCGATCACTGTCGCAATCTTTACCTTTTCATTTCTTAATGCATCAGCTGCAGTTTTCACAAAATAGGGAGGTATACATACCGCATAAAAATTGTGAATAACTGCTTCCTTACACAATTTAATTATTTCAACTCGATGACTATCCGGTTTTAATAAAGTATGATCAATATAATTTGCCAGTGACATGAAAGCTTGTTATTGCATTGCTTAGAGAAGATCCTCAAAAGGTTTTTTGCAAAGACGCAAATTCAAAGATAGTAGAAAAATTATATTAATAATTTCTTATAGTCGTAAAAAAGGCAGATTATTTTCCGTGGCAATGTTTATACTTTTTACCACTTCCACACGGGCAAGCATCATTTCGCCCAACTTTTTTCTCTGACCGGACAATCGTTTGTGGCTTTGAAATAGTTTGACCACCTGCAGCTGCAGCCGCAGCCTTTGCTGCTTGAGCTTCTTGTTCGCCGGTTCTATGAGTTTTAACATTACTCAAATCTGTTTTTTGCTCTCTTGCTTCTTGCACGCTACTTCCGTCAGAGAAAAGTACTGTCCCTTTTGCTAAAATAGAAGTCGTTTTTTCATTAATTCGGAAGATTAATTGTTCAAATAATTGATAAGCTTCCATCTTATAAATGACGAGAGGGTCTTTCTGTTCAAAAGAAGCAGCTTGAGTAGCGTCCTTCAATTCATCCATAGATCGTAAATGATCTTTCCATTCTTCATCAATAATAGCTAGAGTAAGCGCCTTTTCTATATCACGAGTAATGCTTTTACCGTGAGAATCAACAGCCTCTTTCAGGTCTGCGGAAAATTGCATAGGTTGTGGGCGCCCATCAGAATATGGGATGGCAATTCGCTTATAACGATGTCCTTGATTTTCGTAAACAGATTTGACTAGCGGATAGAGGACTTCAGCGGTTTTTCGATTTTTCTCCTGGTAATGAGTATAAAATTGTTCCTGAAAGGCATCAACAACTTCATCCAGTGAAGAATTGCTATAAAAATCTTCATCAAAACGGGGATCAATACCTAAACTAGCGATAGCATCCGTACGAAAACTTTTAAAATTACTTCGTCCATGATGTTCAGCAACAAGGCTCTCAGTCATAGAAGAAAACATATAATTTAAATCAACCGCCAAACGATCACCTGAAAGCGCATTACTTCTTTTTTTATAAATTGCTTCTCTTTGAATATTCATAACGTCATCATACTCTAAAAGACGTTTTCGAATTCCAAAATTATTTTCCTCTACTTTTCTCTGAGCTCGTTCAATCGATTTAGTTACCATCGAATGTTGAATCACTTCTCCATCCTGGTGTCCCATACGATCCATCAATTTTGCAATCCGCTCTGATTGGAAAAGACGCATCAAGTTATCTTCCAGAGAAACATAAAATTGTGAACTACCAGGGTCTCCTTGACGCCCAGCCCGGCCTCTTAACTGACGATCTACACGCCGGGAATCATGTCGTTCTGTACCAACTATTGCTAAACCTCCAGCATCAATTACTTCTCTACTAAGTTTGATATCCGTACCTCTACCTGCCATATTTGTAGCAATAGTAACTTTTCCTGGTTTCCCAGCTTCAGCAACAATTTCTGCCTCCCTTTGATGCTGTTTCGCATTCAAAACATTATGATCTATCCCGCGAAGTTTGAGCATGCGGCTCAGCTTTTCAGAAATATCTACGGAGGTTGTACCCACCAGTATAGGTCTGCCAGCTTGACTAAGCGCCGTAACTTCTTCAATAACAGCATTAAATTTTTCGCGTGCTGTTTTAAAGACTTTGTCTTCCCGATCATCACGAACAATTGGACGATTGGTAGGAATAACTACAACATCTAACTTATAAATTTCCCAAAGCTCACTTGCTTCCGTTTCGGCAGTACCTGTCATCCCCGCCAACTTATGATACATCCGAAAGTAATTCTGCAAAGTAACAGTTGCATATGTCTGAGTTAATTCACCAACTTTTACATTCTCCTTAGCTTCTAATGCCTGGTGCAATCCGTCAGAATATCGACGGCCTTCCATCATCCGTCCGGTTTGCTCATCAACAATTTTTACCTGTTCATCAATTACTACATACTCTTCATCTCTTTCAAATAAAGTATAAGCTTTTAACAACTGATTTACGGAGTGAAGTCGTCGTGATTTTACCGCAAAATCTTGGACTAACTGTTCTTTCTGTTCTTTCTTTTCTAATTCACTGAGAGATTCATTAATATCAATAGCATGCATTTCAGTCGCTAGATCCGGCATTACAAAAAAGTTTGGATCGTCTCCTCCACGGGCTAAAAACTCTGCACCTCGCTCTGTTAATTCAACCGATCTTGTTTTCTCTATAATCGTAAACAATAATGGCTCATCAACAATGTGCATATTCTTTGATTGCTCCTGCATATAGAAATCCTCGGCCTTTTGCAGGTTGACCTTTACGCCTTCTTCACTTAGAAATTTAATTAATGCCCTGGATTTTGGTAAAGCTCGATGGGCCCTCAATAATGACATACCAGCCTCTCCTTCTTGACTACCTAACTCTCCGGCTTTAAATAAACGCTTAGCTTCTGAAAGGTAGTCCGTTGCCATTTTTCTTTGGGCATTAATAAGGCGTTCAACATCAGGCTTAAGTGCAATATACTCCTGCTCTTCACTTCCACGGGGAACAGGGCCTGAGATAATTAAAGGTGTACGTGCATCATCGATTAAAACTGAGTCCACCTCATCAATCATACAGTAGTGGTGTTTCCCCTGTACACGTTCATCCATTGAACGCACCATATTATCTCTTAAATAATCAAATCCAAATTCATTGTTGGTACCATAAGTAATATCACATTCATAGGCTTTTCGTCGCTCTTCAGAGTGAGGACGATATTTATCGATACAATCTACACTAAGAAAGAGAAACTCGAAGATGGGCCCAATCCATTCACAGTCACGTCGAGCAAGATAGTCATTAACCGTAATGACGTGCACACCCTGTCCTGATAAACCATTAAGGTAAGCAGGTAAGGTCGCCACTAAAGTTTTCCCTTCACCTGTAGCCATCTCTGCAACTTTACCATCGTGAAGAACCATACCACCAATTAGCTGTACGTCGTAGTGAACCAAATTATTTCACCGCCGGCAGCAATCCATTGATTTTTCCAATGGGCTTTATCTCCAGAGATACTTACATAAGTTTTTCCAGGACGTGCAGCAAGGTCACGGTCATGTTCTGTTGCAGTAACTTCAAGAACAGAGTTCTCAGAAAAACGACGGGCAGTCTCCTTTACAACGGCAAATGCTTCGGGAAGTATTTCTTTCAGAATGTCTTCAAGGTGCTTATCTCTTTCTGTTTTTAAATCATCTAACTCTTTGAATAATGATTCTTTATAGTTGATATCCTCCGTAGAAGCTGCTTCCTTTGTTATTCTATTGATATCATCATCAATACCTGTCAGATGTTCTTTGATCCTTTGCTTAAACTCGAAAGACTTTTGACGCAATTCATCATGAGAAATAGACTCATATTCAGCAAAATATTCATTTACTTTATCTACAATGGGCATATAAGTGGCCTCATCGCGGTCATATTTAGTACCAAATATCTTTTTCAACGAATTAGAGATAAAATCGAGCATGTTGTATGTTTTTGGACCGGAAGAGCATACCGGAAAATTAAGCGACAAAGATAAGTGTTTATTGTAAGGAGTTTAGGTAAAGTTATCTGAAAAACTTTAATCTAAATTACTGTCTCAATAGTTTATACTACGAATAATATATTTTGGCTGCGCATATTTTGTACCAAGCAAAAACGAACTCGATTTTCATGTCATTATGGCATTTTATTTAATTATAAATACAGATTTAGTCAGATGCAACTAATAAATAAGGTAATAATGGCTCTATTGACAATTGTATTGATAGGCTGCAAAAATGAGCAACGTATTGATATTAGGGACTACTATTTTCCTATAAACGAATTGGAAGGTGGGGAGGTTTACGAATTCACCTCGGTTAATAATAATTCTTTGGCTCCTGAGTATTGGTATTATAAAACCTTAATTAAAGATACTGTGACTTATTTAACGGGCACTTATTATGATGCGCAGATGACTATAAGACAGGTGTTCGAAGAAGAAATTGTGAATAATGGAAGTATCATGTATCAGTACTTTTTGTATGAGACAGATTCTACCGGCTTACAACAACCTATTGATGTAAAGATAGAGGTGCCTAATGTGATGCCTTTTCAAGTAAGAGACACCCTAGGTATTTTTCTGTTTAAATTAAGCTGGAAGAACTTAGTCCCGTCAACTAAGGATAGCACCGTTTTTATAGATAGAACGACAACACTGGTTCGTAACCGTCGTTATAAGGGAAAGCAGTCATTTACTATTATGGGAAAGCAAATGGAGTGTGTTGTTTTCGAAACAAAAGAAATTATAGAAACTGAAGAAGATGGATTTCAAGAATTAGAAATCAATGGTGAAGAGCGATATGCAAAAGGGCTTGGCTTAGTATATTATCGTAAAGAAATTAACCCAAAACTAAGCCTGGAATATCAGTTAAACAATCGATATCCAATGCGAGAGTTGGTTCGTAGATTTGAACAAATGAATGAAAATGATAAGGATGAATCTAATTAAAAAAAAATGGTTTTATATCTTAATGGTTTGTTTTTCATCGGTTTGTGCAGATGCTCAGGTTTACCCACCTGATTTTTCTTGTATACGCAATGATACCTTATTTTGGACACCTTCACAAAATAATTGTGGTGGATTTCAAGCTTATCGCATTTATACAGCTCCAAATGTAAATGGACCATTCAGTCAATTAGTTGAAATAACAAATTTTTCTCAGGTCAATTATTTTCATGCTAACCCAAGCGATGAAACACGTTTTTACTATCTTGAGACAATAGCTAACTGCCCGGGTGAAGTAAACCTACAGTCAGATACATTAGATAACCTTTCTCCTTCACAATTCCCGATCACCAGAGTTTCAGTTAAATCTGATACACTCATTCTGGAGTGGGAACAAAGTACTTCGCCTGAAGTTATAGGATATATTATCTATCGTCGAACGAACTTGGGAACAATTCCAATAGACACTGTTTTTCAAACTACAAGGTATATCGATGATCAAGCTAGTCCAACGGTACAATCGGAGCAATATTTTGTGATTGCTTTAGACCCTTGTGGTAACACTAGTATTTTTGATCTACCCCATCGCAGTATTTTTTTACAAACTCAAGTAATAGATTGCGACCCAAATATTTATCTTCAATGGAATCTATATGAAAATTGGATTCATGGAATAGAAAAACAAGAAGTTTGGGCGAGCTTGGATGGAGGAAATCCAGTATTAGTTGAAGAGCTCGGCCCGATGGATACTACGTTTACCTATATCAATACACAGGATGGTCAAACTTATCGATTCTTCATCCGTGCTATCGCACTTCAAACGGGATATTCTGCTCAATCAAATACGGCAGAACGCTTATTATCTATTGTACAACCAATTAATGAATTGGCTATTACACATATCACAGTTAATTCGGATGAAACGATCGATATAGAATGGTTTTGGAATAAAGAGGCAGATCTCAGCGAAGTTTTTTTGCAGGAAAATAGTGATGATGGAAATAATGAAAGTATAATCCCTTTAGTCGTTCCTTCAAGTAACGAAAATCGTTGGAACATCACCCCATCTTTTCCACTAACGGATGACTTGAACTTTCAGATCAGAACGATTGATAATTGTAATCGGAGGGAAATGTCTAATAGAGCTCGTCCCATGATTCTTTCCGGCGAAGCACGGCGTGATTTAACAAATATATTGAATTGGAATTCCTATATATTACCTAATACAGAAGTACTCGAATATCAAATCCGCCGAGTCAATAATGGTAGCAGAGAGTTATTAACGACGCTTACTCCGGATAAAACTACCTATATCCATATGCTGGATAGTAGAAATCAAGCGGAACAGTTCAATTGTTATATCATAGAGGCTAAAGTTCAAGTTCAATTACCCGATGGGCGAGTAGTTCAGAAAATTACACAATCCAATCAGCTTTGCATCCAACAATTTTTTACATTGCTACTACCAAATGCATTTGCGCCGGATGGGAGGAATAATATATTTAAACCTGCAATTGTCTTTGGTGAAAATGTTGAATTCGAAATGTACATATTTAATCGTTGGGGTGAACAAGTATATAAAACGAAAAATATTAAAGAAGGATGGAATGGAAGGAAGGAAGGTGTTGCAATGCCTGGAGGAGTATATATTTATTGGATAAAAGTGAGACAACCGGATGGAGATTTGGAAGAATATAAGGGATTTGTAACCCTCATCAAATGATTCATAAAGAAGGGCGAAAAGCTATTATTTTTTCTTTTTAAGCTTAACTTTTTTTATAAAATATCGAATGTCTTTGTTAATTGTAGCAAGGTGAAATAAATCACTGCCTACTAAAATTAGAATTCCTAGAAAAAAAGTACAAATTCGCATAGCTTCAACAACATCAATATACGAAGTATATATAGTGCGGATAAAAAGAATTTCGACAACAATAATTATCGCAGTTAACAAGAAAAGGAAAATACTAAAAGCCCGGGCATTCATTAGATAAGTAGGCTTTTTACGGCGTAGACATTTTCTCAGGAAAAGGATACTTAATCTATCCTCAGGGTTAAGTTTTACTAATTCTCTTAAGACATGTTCTGTCCGATTATATTCAAGTAAATGATAATGAGCTGCAGCTTTTTTAAATAATAATTCATGATAAATATCTGATCCGCGATGTGTTTTAATATTAAAGAAAATGCTGAGTTCAATAGCTTGATCAGCAGCAAGGAGATAACTTTTATATTTATTAGTTTGAAAAAGTGCGTCAGCATAAGTTACGAGTAAATCAAAACGTTCATCTTCATCCAGATTTTCAATTGCCGACTCATGTCTTTCATAAAAATGTATGATAGCTTGAAATTCAGCAGTTCCAATTTCTCGAAAGTGTCGATAGAGAGTAGAGTGAAGATATGTTGATTTGGAGAGTTGCATAAATTATTAGCACACAGACTGAACCTACTTAAAAAAAGTAAAAACTTAATAAAAAAGGACGCATCTCAAAAGTAACGTTATTCTTTCAGAGCTGCAATTTCTTTTTGTTAAAATTGGGTCAAATAGATATCAAAAAAATTGAATAAATCAGAAATGAAAATTTATCATTTATTACCGAAAGGATATTATTAATAAACAAAGCCAACTTTTGATGCAATTAAACTATAAAACTTTTGGTAAGGGTGATCCGGTAATTATTCTTCATGGCTTATTTGGAACCCTTGATAATTGGCAAACGCTTGCCAAGCGTATAGCTGAAGAATACATGGTGTATCTGGTAGACCAACGTAATCACGGTCGTTCACCACATTCGGTGGAACATTCCTATCCATTGATGGCAGAAGATTTAAGGGTTTTTATGGAGGCTGAGTGGTTACATGAAGCCCATATTATTGGACATTCTATGGGGGGGAAGGCAGCAATGCAGTTTGCTTTAAATTACCCTGAAATGGTAAGTAAACTTGTAGTAGTAGATATAGGACCAAACCAAAATACAGGAAACCATCAATCGGTTTTTGATGCATTTTTTTCTGTAGAGATTAATCAACTATCAAGTCGTACAGAGGCAATGAATTTAATGAAGAAGCATGTTTCAGATCAAGGTATTCTACAATTCTTATTAAAGAATTTAAGTAGAAAAAAAGATGGGGGATTTAAATGGAAAATGAATTTAGAAGCCTTATATAAAAATTATAAAGCTATTTTAGCAGAGGTAAAAGGAGAGGAAATATTCACCGGAGAAACACTCTTTATTAAGGGAGCTAAGTCTGATTATCTCCAAAAGTCAGATTTAAAAGACATACAAACACTTTTTCCCAATGCTGAAATGGTTACTATTGAGGATGCAGGCCATTGGGTACATGCCGAGCAACCGGAATTGCTTTTACAAGCAGTGCTGCATTTTTTTGAGACTTAAACTAATAAAAGTAGAAAAAGGTGATTGGCATCATTTTTTATACTGGATAAGCATATCAATACCTAATTATCTCTCTCCCCTCTCCGTTAAAAGTTCCTCCCTAATCCTCCTCCTCCCCAGCTCTATAATGATTAAATAAAAAGTTCAATAGAGAAACGTGATTTTCCATATCCCCCATTCTTTTGAAGACATATTCGATAAATTTTTAACGCTTTAATTAAAAAGTGCTATTTTTATAATAACATCTATCTACCTGAAAGCGTTTCAAATAGAAAACTGGGTCAATATCCAGTGAGTATTATATAGACTGTTAACCAATTATAACCTGAATTTCTAAACCATTTTGTGCTATTATTATGAAGCGACTTATCCTTTTAGCAGCAATTGCAACAGTAGGTTTTCTGGGTATGGCCACCAAACTAGAGAGTGGCCATGGAAAGTACTTTGAAATCTCTAAGAATATTGAAATTTTCACTAATCTTTATAAAGAAATCAACACATATTATGTAGATGATATTGACCCTGCCAAGTTGATGCGTACGGGTGTTGATGCCATGCTGGAATCATTAGATCCCTACACCAATTACATCTCTGAATCAGAAATTGAAGGATTTCGTTATATCACTGATGGAAAGTATAACGGAATTGGTGCACAAATTAGAAAAAGAGGTGACTATATTGTTATAACAGAGCCTTATGAAAACTGTCCGGCACAGAAGGCAGGCTTGAAAGCTGGTGACATTCTGTTATCAGTAGATGGTAAATCTGCACAAGGGAGATCTACCGATGATGTGAGTAATATCCTAAAAGGCTTTCCCGGGACGGAAGTTGTTTTGAGTGTTCGTCGTCCAGGAGTAGACCAACCTATGAAAATCACTTTAGTACGAGATGAAGTGATCGTTCCTAATGTCCCTTATTCTGGTATGATCAGTGAAGATATTGGGTATATAGCATTAACAACATTTACACGTAATGCAGGTAAGAATGTAGGAGAAGCATTAAAGAAACTAGAGGAAGAAAATCCTAACTTAAAAGGCGTTATTTTTGACCTCAGAGGTAACGGAGGTGGATTACTCACCGAAGCTGTGAATGTATCAAATGTTTTTATTCCCAAAGGAGAACTAGTCGTAACGACTAAAGGAAAAGTAATCGATTGGGATCGAAGTTTTAAAACTTTAAATAAAGCTGTCGATCAGGAGATTCCACTGGCACTATTAATTGATGATGGCTCTGCCTCTGCATCTGAAATTGTTTCTGGAGTTATACAGGACCTGGACCGCGGCGTACTGATTGGCCAACGATCTTATGGCAAGGGCTTAGTACAAAATACCCGTGATGTAGGATATAACTCTAAAGTAAAGCTAACTACCGCCAAGTATTATATTCCTAGTGGGCGTTGTATTCAAGGAGTACAATATAAAGATGGAAAACCTATTGATATTCCCGACTCCGAACGGACTATTTTTAAAACTAAAAATGGACGTA
>CBDUIU010000011.1:0-17102 GCA_965367335.1 uncultured Saprospiraceae bacterium | reverse complement strand
ATTTTATCCGTTTTTGAAGGTAGCTGCGGGATTGAATACACGAGATACTATGACAATACTCAAGAAATATGGCCAGGGCCTGGTGTATAATATCATTCAGCCCCTGATTGAACTACTGATTCGACTTAAGGTGACGCCTAATGCGATCACCACAGTTGGCTTTTTAGTCAATGTCGGAGCTACGGTTATATTCATTGTCGGAGCGGAATATGGTGAAAGAAGTGATCATTATTACATTGGATGGGCCGGAGCTACCTTGTTATTTGCTGGTTTGTTTGATATGATCGATGGTCGTTTGGCGCGTCTTGGCAACATGTCTCATCCTTTTGGTGCTTTGTATGATTCCGTGATAGATCGTTATAGCGAAATGATCATGTTTCTGGGTATCTGCTACTACCTGGTTTCTCACGACTATTTCCTCAGTTCTATTTTTGCTTTTATAGCGATGATCGGCTCGGTCATGGTGAGTTATACACGTGCCCGTGCGGAAGGATTGGGCGTTATATGCGATGTTGGTCTTATGCAGCGACCTGAACGGATCTTGCTGATTGGGATCTCTGCGGTACTTTGTGGCTTGTTTTCTCATTTTGTCAGCCCGGATTTTAAGGTTTCAATTGACTTTTTCCCCTATACCGCCTTTGAAACTATTTCAATCTTTACGTTCCCGCTAGCGATGTTAGCAGTTTTTGCGAACCTTACGGCTTTGCGCCGGCTTTTATATAGCCGAAATGAACTTATGAAGAAGTGATATGGTTTCAAACAACATATAAATGTCAAAGAAGCCTTAAATTGATGAAGATCAACTTTTTTGAAGATAAGAATACTTAATTTTGCAGCCAGAATAAACAATAGACTACAAGTAAATCTTATACAGTCAATTGTATCAAATATATTATCTTGTAATCATCGATAAGTTTTTTGTTATGGTAAAAATGCCAAATGATTTTCTGGTTTCAACGAATGATCATCCTCACAATGTACGTTGTCGGGAGATTTTGAAGAAACACCCGGAAGTTGCCAATTTAATTGGCCGCAACCCTTATACTGCCTTGATCCTGTTAGGGTTGGTTACATTGCAAATCGGCATTGCTGCCTGGATCGGCTCTTTAGGCATGAGCTATTGGTGGTTAGCACTCATCGTAGCTTATGGTGTAGGTGCTTTTGCCAATCATTCCCTTTATGTCGTTATTCACGAAGGGACCCATAACCTGATTTTCAAAAAAAGGATACTGAACCGTTGGGCAACTGTGTTTGCGGATTTGGTGAATGCTGTTCCTGGCGCTATGGGATTTCACACTTATCATCTACGTCACCATGCTCATTTAGGTGACTATCATGGCGATACAGATTTAGCAGGCCACTGGGAGGCAAAATTGGTCGGAAATGTTTGGTGGAGAAAAGCGATTTGGCTAGCTCTTTTTCCCGTTTTTCAGATTTTGCGTACTTTCCGAATGCATCATGTAAACACCTGGACGAATTGGATGATCATCAATATTGTTTGCGTTTTTGCTTTTGATGCCTTGATGTGGTGGGCTTTTGGACCAGCTTCTGTGTTTTATTTGTTGTTTTCCATGTTGTTTGCACTCGGTCTACATCCATTGGGTGCTCGTTGGATTCAAGAACACTATACGCTTGATCCCGAGCAAGAAACCTATTCCTACTACGGGCCACTGAATTTACTGGCGCTGAATATGGGTTACCATAATGAGCATCATGATTTTCCAGCTATTCCCTGGAATCGTTTACCGGAACTTAAACGTTTGGCACCGGAATACTACGATACCTTAAAATCGCACAAGTCCTGGTCCCGTTTATTGATCAACTTTATTTTTGATCCGAAGTATTCCTTGTATTCCAGGGTGAAAAGGGTAGAGGAGGAACCACAGCAAGTAAAAGAAAAATCTGAAATAGCTCAAGTTTCGTGAATTTCTTAGATAATAGAACGAATTAATCATAGTTTTTTCGCAAGGCATAAACTGTCTGCTGTCGTACGTCAGCAATATGCCATCAAATAACCGCCTTATGGCAAAGTTGTATGTGTCCAATAAGGACGAATCAGTACGATTGTTTAAAAATAATTTTCTGGAAATGTTCACTAAGGTTCATTACTCGGTGCCTTTAGTGATCTTTATTCCTGTCATATCTTATGCACTTTACCTGGGCGCATTAAGTCCGCAGATCGGTTGGTTGAATGGAATCGGGCTATTTGTTGGAGGTATAATAATGTGGACTTTTACGGAGTACGCGCTTCATCGTTATGTTTTTCATTATCATCCCACGTCAGAGTTTGGAAAGCGTATTCACTTTTTTATGCATGGCGTGCACCATGATTATCCTAATGACTCCAGACGTTTGGTTTTACCACCTGCCATGAGTATTCCTTTGGCGATCGGTTTTTATTTTTTATTCAAAGCAATTTTTCCGGGAGAATTTCACTACCCATTTTATGCAGGTTTTGTGTTAGGATATTTAGTATATGACATGATCCACTATGCGGTCCATCATGCTGATTTCACCAACAAGTACTGGATAGCACTAAAGACACATCACCTTAAGCATCACTTTAAAGATCCGGATAAAGGATACGGCGTAAGTTCTCCGATTTGGGATGTTTTGGTAGGATCAAATTTTTCACCAGCGAAGGAAAAAGCTCAAAATAAACAAACCAATCAACCAATTACGTCAAAATAACGAGTTTAAAAAGCAAGTTTATCAGGTAAGCGTATTTCAACGCTTTACCACTCAAAACTTACTGATAACCACTTTGATCGTAGGCACCTATTTGGCCTGGATCCATTTGGCAGTAGGGGCGCGCAACGATCATTATTTTTTACTTGGGTTTAGCCTTTTAGCCTTTTTCGTACACCCGGTATCCCGAAAAGTGATTATCGCTTTTATTCCTTTTTTTATCTATTGGTTGATTTATGATTCCATGCGAATCTATCCCAACTATTTATTCAACCCTGTTCATCTCGAAGCACCCTATCAGATTGAAAAAGCGTGGTTTGGGATCAGTACAGTGCAAGGTGTCTTGACACCTAATGAATTTTTGAGCCAAAATACCCATCCTATTTTAGATGTGGCCAGTGCCTTGTTTTACCTATGTTGGATTCCAGTTCCCATTGCATACGGAATATGGTTGTATTTTAAAGACAAAAACCTTTTGGCCCAGTTTAGTATTGCTTTTTTATTGGTCAATCTGGTTGGTATTTCGATCTATTATATATATCCGGCCGCACCACCTTGGTATGTCGCGGAACATGGGTTTGAGTTGATCTATAATACGCCCGGAAATGCAGCAGGCTTATTGCGATTTGATGAACTGACAGGCTTAGACCTTTTTGGAAACATGTATAATAAAAATGCAAATGTATTTGCAGCGATACCATCATTACATGCCGCATTCCCAACTATTTTATTGATCTACGGAATCAAGAAAGGATTGAAGTATACCTCAATTCTCTTTTTTATGATTCTAGTAGGTATTTGGTTTGCGGCTGTCTATACCTATCATCACTATATTATTGATGTAGCATTAGGTGGATTAATTGCAGTAGCAACAGTATTCATATTTGATCTGATTTTGAAAAATGAAAAGGCCAACCAGTTTTTACAAAGGTTTGTAGGCCTTATCTCCTAGTTTTGCTATCTTTGCAGGCTTCAAACTCCTGTACACACATACGGAGGAGAATATTAAAATTTTTATTTCGATGAATAGGTTAGTACAACGATTAGCGAAATACACGGCTCCACAAGAGGCCCGTGCAATGGGAGTTTACCCTTATTTCCGAGCGATTGAATCCGAACAAGATTGTGAAGTGATCATCAACGGGAAAAAGGTATTGATGTTTGGATCTAACTCTTATTTAGGGTTGACCAATCATCCATTGTTAAAAGAAGCGTCCATTGCAGCCATTAACAAATATGGTTCTGGCTGTGCGGGTTCCCGTTTTCTTAATGGTACCCTTGACTTACATCTTGAATTGGAGGAAAAATTGGCAGATTTTGTTGGGAAAGAGGAAGCCCTCGTCTTTAGCACTGGCTATCAAGTTAATCTTGGAGTCATTTCTTCTGTTACTAACCGGCATGATCATATCATTCTTGATGATTTAAACCATGCCTGCATTATCGATGGTGCCCGGTTGAGCTTTGCCAGGACTTTGAAATATCGTCATAATGATATGGATTCTCTTGAGAAAGCTTTGCAAAAAGCTGGAACCAATGGTGTCCGGCTTATTGTCATAGATGGTGTTTTTAGCATGGAAGGTGATATCGCGAAGCTGGATAAAATTGTAGAATTAGCTAAGAAATACGATGCTAGTGTCATGGTGGATGATGCGCATAGCTTAGGAGTTTTAGGAAAAGTAGGCCGTGGTACTTCAGATCATTTTGGACTAACGGATGATGTAGATTTGATTATGGGAACGTTCTCAAAATCACTAGCCTCGATTGGTGGTTTTATTGCCTCTAATTCTACTACGATTAACTTTCTTAAGCATCACGCCCGTTCACTTATTTTCAGTGCTAGTATTGCCCCGGGTAATGCCGCCGCCGTAATTGCAGCGCTTGACCTCATCCAAGCTGAACCAGAGCGCATCCAAAAACTATGGGATAATACCCATCATGCCATCAATGGTTTACGTAGCTTAGGTTTTGATATTGGACATACGGAAACACCGATTATTCCAATTTATGTCAGAGATACCTTCAAAACTTTTAAATTGACCCGGATGTTACTGGAGGATGGTGTTTTTGTTAATCCAGTTATTACACCGGCGGTGGCACCAAGTGATTCTCTGATCCGGTTTTCGTTAATGGCAACTCACTCAATAGAGCAAATTGATATCGCGCTAGATAAAATTGAAAAAATTTCCCGAGTATTGGATGTACCCAAATTGCAAAAAGCACAAGCCGGATGATCATCAGCGAAGCGAACAGCTGGAAACAAATAAAGCGCTTTATCGATTTTCCCCATACGCTGTATGCTGGAGATCCCAACTATGTACCTGAAATTTATTTGGCACAAAAGGAGATGTTTGATGTCAAAAAGAATCCTTTTTTCAAACACTCGAATGTGCAATTGTTTCTTGCAGAAGATCAGGGTAAAGTGGTGGGACGTATTGCAGCAATTCATAATGTTAATTACAATAACTACACGAATAAAAATGTAGGCTTTTTTGGCTTTTTTGATGTAATTGAAGATTATAATATCGCTAGCCAACTTTTACAGGTCGCTGAAAAGTGGCTAAAATCGAAGAATTTAGATGGTATCATCGGCCCTACTAATTTTTCTACTAATGATACGGCAGGTTTACTAATCAAAGGGTTTGATCGGCCTGCGGTGTATGGAATGACCTATAACCGACCCTATTATCAGGACTTTTTAGAGCGGTTTGGTTTTGGAAAAAGTATGGATTTACTTGCTTATCTCATTACGAGCCAGTCCGTTAATCAACGGAGTTTGGATTTATCTGCCCGCTTAGAGGAAAGACTGCAAAAACGGGGGATTACCGTGCGGAACGTCAACATGAAGAAATTCAAAGCTGAGGTAAGAGAAATCAAAGAAATCTATGAAGGTGCCTGGGATAAAAATTGGGGCTTCGTTCCGCCAACTTCAGCTGAGTTTGATAACCTGGCGGATGGGCTGAAAATGATCGTTAATCCGGATTATATCTCTATTGCCGAACATGATGGCAAACCGATAGGTTTTGCAGTAGCAATTCCAGATATTAATGAAATTATGCGAACTATCAAGCGCGGCCGATTGTTGCCTTTTGGTATATTTAAATTATTGTGGAGGAAAAACAAAGTTAAACGGATTCGCATCCTTTTGTTGGGGGTATTAGAGGATTACCGACGAATGGGTATCGAGGGCGTTTTCTATGCCAACATAATTCGGAATGGTCTAAAAAATGGTGTGACGGAAGCAGAAGCATCCTGGATTTTAGAGGACAATGAAATGATGAATAAAGGAATCCTAAGCGTTGGTGGAGAAGCTTATAAACGCTATCGTATTTTTGAAAAGACCTTATCGGATACTTAACATGGAAAAAGTCCTGATCACCGGAGCTAGCGGTTTTGTAGGTAGTTTTTTGGTTACTGAGTTTTTGGAAAGAGGGTATGAGGTCCATGCAGCAGTGAGAAAGTCCAGTGACCTTACCTGGCTACAAGATGACAGGATTAACTTCTTCTTTATTGATTTTGAACAACCTGATAGTTTACGTCAACAGTTAATTGCTGTAGGATTTGACTATATCGTTCATAACGCAGGCGTAACCAAAGCAGATCATAAATCTACTTATTTTAAGGTAAATGCTACTTATACCCAACGACTGGCAGAGCTAAGCCTGTCTTTAGAAAAAAAGCCAAAAAAATTTCTTTTCGTTTCCAGCTTAGCCGCTTATGGCCCCGCTGATCAACACGAAGGAGACATGGTAGTGGAAAGCTTTCAACCTCGTCCAATCACTACCTATGGCGAAAGTAAACTAGCAGCAGAAAAAGCCATTAAAGCTTTACCTGGATTGCCTTACATTATTATTAGACCTACAGCAGTTTATGGACCTAGAGAAAAAGATATTCTTACTTTTTTTTCTCTGGTGAATAGTGGCTTGGAGCCCTATATAGGTTTTAGTCAACAACAGCTCACTTTTATCTATGTCAGGGATTTGGTGAGGGGAATTGCAGATTTGACCTTGAGTAACATTCAACAAAAGGCCTATTTCATTTCTGATGGGAATTGCTACTCTGCACAAGAATTGGGAAAATGGACCAAGTTGTTCTTGGATAAAAAGACCCTTAAAGTTCATGTCCCGCTTGGGGTAGTTAGAGTATTTGCCAGATTTTCAGAGGCATTTGGTAAAATATCCGGTAAATCGCCCCCATTGAACCTGGAAAAGGTCCGGGAATTAGAAAGTCTTAATTGGAAATGCGATATTCGCGCCCTGAAAGAAGATATTGGTTTTCAGCCCACTTTCAACTTGGAAGCAGGACTACGAGAAACCATTAATTGGTATCAACAACACAATTGGTTATAAAAAAGAATACATAATGACAGAGAAAACAAGCATCCAGGCACCTACTGGAAAATTAGGTGTGCTGCTTCCTGGAATGGGAGCGGTTGCAACAACCTTTGTTGCCGGCGCTATTGCCATCAAGCATGGCTTTGCCGATCCTACGGGCTCCTACACCCAAATGGGAACCATCCGTTTAGGTAAAAGAACGGAAAATCGTAATCCTAAAATCAAGGACTTTGTTCCATTATATGATTTGAAGAATTTGGTTTTTGGAGGTTGGGATATCTTTGACGATAATGTCTATGAAGCTGCCGTAAATGCAGAGGTATTAGACACACGACTTTTAGACAAAATTAAAGACGAACTGGAGACGATTAAACCGATGCCAGCTGTTTTTGATAAGCAATATGTCAAAAAGTTAGACGGACAAAATTTCAAAAAGGCAGCTAATAAAATGGAGTTGGCTGAAGCCTTAAGAGCAGATATTCGTCAATTCAAGAAAGATAATAACTGTGATCGTCTGGTGATGGTTTGGTGTGGTTCTACGGAGATTTACATTGCAGAATCAGATGTACATCAAACGATTGAGTCCCTGGAAGAAGGGATGCGCAACAATGACCCCAACATTCCGCCAAGTATGCTTTATGCTTATGCGGCGATCAAAGAAGGGGTACCCTACGCTAACGGAGCGCCTAACCTTTCAGCGGATATTCCAGCTTTGGTCAATCTGGCTAAATCTCTAAAAGTTCCTATTTCTGGAAAAGACTTTAAAACCGGACAGACTTTGATGAAAACGATCATTGCGCCGGGCTTGAAAGCACGCTCCCTGGGAATTACTGGTTGGTTTTCTACCAATATCCTTGGTAATCGCGATGGTGAAGTGCTGGACGACCCTGATAACTTCAAAACAAAAGAGGTGTCCAAACTGGGTGTGCTGGAAGAGATTCTGGAGCCTGATAAACACCCGGAGCTCTATGGAGATCTATACCACAAAGTAAGGATCAATTATTATCCCCCTCGTGGTGATAACAAAGAAGGCTGGGATAATATCGACATTAAGGGTTGGCTGAACTATGGTATGCAGATTAAAGTGGATTTCCTTTGCCGGGACTCTATTCTTGCCGCACCCATTGTTTTAGATCTTGCCTTATTTATGGATTTGGCTGCTCGAGCGGGTATGAGTGGTATTCAGGAGTGGATGGGCTTCTATTTCAAGTCGCCTCAAACTAAGAAAGGGCTCCCACCACAGCATGATTTATTTAAGCAACTGGAGAAAGTAAATAACACGCTTCGACACATGGCTGGTGAAGATTTGATCACCCACCTTGGGCTTGATTATTATGATGAGCAATAAATTTAGTATTTCTCAGTAAAGTACTGATAATTAAATAGTTATAATTGCTTAATTGAAATACAAGACGAACGTCGTTCAAGGTGAATTCTTGGACGACGTTTAACTTTTTACGGAACTTTTTTGATAGCGATGTAAGGCAAAAGACTAAGCGCTTAGCACCTTCATAAGTACGATTAGATAAGTTGTCTCCATTAAACCTAAGTAACATGCAAAAACCTAAAGTAGGCATATTTCACAAAGCAGTTGGTTCTGTTCTTGGAGCAGGTTATTCGCCAATTGCACCCGGCACTGTTGGAGCATTCGTCGCATTGCTGGTCTGGTGGGCATTGGATTATTTTTGGGTTGGATTTGCAGAACAGGGATGGTGGCAAGGCGGACTAATAGCTGGCTCTTGTATTCTCGGTACATGGTCTGCCGATCGCTTAGAGTTTGTCTGGGGAGAAGACCCATCAAAGGTAGTAGTAGATGAATTAGCTGGGATGTGGATTAGTCTTTTCTTATTACCGGTAAATTGGTGGACCTTAGGGATTGGTTTTTTCCTGTTCCGCTTATTGGATATATTTAAGCCCTTTGGCGTAAAAAAGGCAGAAGATTTGCCTGGAGGATATGGAATTATGGCGGATGATATATTTGCCGGTATTTATACCAATTTAGTTTTACAGTTGTTATTAGCACTAGAATGGATCCCTTTTTAACAACTAAATCATGAGGTATTTTCTACGGGCGCAAGGTTCAGCAGCATTAGCTACAGCCCTGGATTTTGGGGTTTTTCTCCTACTTTTTAAGGTATTTGGAGTTTATTATGTGTGGTCTACAGCCATCGGTGCATTAAGTGGGGCAATTTGTAATTTCCTGCTTAATCGCAATTGGGCGTTTCAATCGAAGCAGACCAAAATTAGGCATCAGGCTTTTCGATATATTTTGGTTGCTTTAGGTAGTTTGATCTTGAATACCCTAGGTTTATACGCTTTTACAGAATGGAGTGGTCTAGATCCATTTTACGGAAAAATAATTATTGCGCTGCTAGTCGGATGGTGTTTTAATTATTTATTGCATCGATACTGGGTATTCTCCAAATCCCAGTCGGTTATTAGTAAATAAATTGCTGAGAATTCATAGCCAACATATATGAAATTTCCGGTATGAAATTTGACTTTTAATGCCCAGTGAGGCACTTCCTCTTTTCTTTATTTTACCTCCCTTAGCAATAGTATTTATTACGCCATGCGTCCCTTGCGCTGGAATAATCCATTTTATGAAACAAATAAGAATTTCCTTATTTATTCTTTCCTGCATAGTCTTACTGGTGCCCCAATCAGTGTGTGCTGCCGGCGAAGAAGATGAGGACTTGGAATTGAGTAAACGAAAATATTTATTAGCACATCAGGAAGAAGACCAAGCTAAAAAGTCCAGTCGTTTACTAAAAATTGGCAGTGAGTTTCTAAAGAAACGTCAAATGGATTCGGTTCAGATTTACATCGATCTGGCTTTAGAGGCAGCTTTGCTTAGTGGAGATATGAGCAAAGTTGCGAACTGCTACAGTGAAATGGGGCTCTTTTACTTTACTGTGCAGAATTATCATTTTGCACTTGAGTATTTTGAAAAATATCTCGCCTTTGATCCATCTTTTCAGGATTCCCTTGAATTAGCAGCTACTTACTACCGCATGGGAACCACATATATGAAGATGGGAGAGTTTCAGCTTGCGTTTGAATTTATGATCCAGGCATTACCAAAATTTGAAAAGCTGGAAAACAAAGCCATGATAGCCCGGGCTAACTATCAAATGGGCAATATCTTCTTTTATCAAGAGAATTATGAACAAGCTGAAAAATATTATAACCTCTTTATTGAAAATGTAAAGGAAAACGAGGAAATCGATAGCCGTAATATTTTGGTTTTTTCCGGATTAGGAGCCCTGGGAAGTTTGTATTCAAGGATGGAGCGTCATGACATCTCGCTTGAGTACAACCAAAAAGCTTTAGACTATGCCAGGGAGCATAAGATGGACAAACGGGTAGGATATGCTTTGCATAATATTGGTACCAATTATTACGAGCAAAAAAAATATGGCAAAGCCCTTAGATACCTCAATGAGGCATTAAATATTAAAATTAAACATAAGGATTTTTGGAGTACAATCCCAAGTTATGAATTGATTGCGGAAGTGTACCTTGCTCAGGAGCAATATAGATTAGCTATTGAGCAATTAGATAAAGGACTTGAAATTGCTAAGAGCCTGGATGCCAAATCTCGAATTATCGGACTCTACGATACTTACGCCAAAGCTCATCGCGGGCTAGGAGAGTATGACGAAGCTTTTAATTATATCGCTGAATTTGTCGCACTAAAAGACTCCCTGATCAATGAAACTTCCATCAAAGAGATGGGCATGCGCCAATCTACTTATGAAATTCAAAAGAGAGAAAATGAAATCACAATGCTGCGTAGTGAAAAATTGTTGATGGAAAAAAATCAGCAGTTAAATCGCATGGAAAAAATGGCCTTTTTTCTAGCTATTCTCTTTCTAGCTTCATTTGGTGGCTTGTTCTATAACCGATATCGTATCCAACGCTCTTCCAATCAATTACTCGCAGAGAAGAATGAACAGATTAGAATTCAAAATGAACAATTAGAAAAAGCTAATCGCTCTCGTGCTGCTACGAATCAATTGTTGGAGGATAAGAATCAGCAGTTGGAAATAATGAATGAACAAGTGAGTTTGCAAAATATCAAACTTGAAAACTCTAATGAAGACTTAAAGCAGTTCGCTTATGTAGCTTCCCATGATTTACGAGAGCCACTGCGTATGATAGGCTCTTATACCACTTTACTTAAAAAACGTAACCAACACTTGTTTGATGACAGTGCCAACGAATTTATGGGCTTCATTACTGATGCAATTGGCCGGATGGACAAATTGTTGATCGATTTGTTGGAATACTCTCGCGTAAACACGCAGCCGCTTACCTATGATATGGTATCAACTAGCGATATTTTCGAAATCGTCGCAGCTACTTTTGCCGCAAAAACAAAGGATCTTGGTGCTGAAATTATTGTAGATTATAATGGACTGCCAACCCTTAAAGCGAGTAAAACAAGGATGACGCAGCTTTTTCAAAACCTGGTTGCTAATGCATTGAAATTTACCGATCCTGAGCGGCCGGCAATTGTTGCCTTATCTTGCAAAGAAGAAGAAGATAGTTATGTGTTTGCAGTATCTGATAATGGTATTGGTATCAGCAAAGAAAACCAAACCAAAATTTTCGATATGTTCCGTCGCTTGCATACCCGAACTGAGTATGAAGGAAGTGGCATTGGATTATCCACTGTTAAAAAAATTGTAGATAAGCACCAAGGTGAAATTTGGGTAGAATCAGAAGTTGGTGTTGGAAGTACATTTTTTATTCGGATGCCTAAGAAAATGATTGAACCGCAGGAACCTCTGCTAACTGGTAACTCAGAAGCGATGTCCTTACCCGTAAATTAATAGTACACTAAATAAAAAAAACGTTGCTCCATTAATTTGAAGCAACGTTTTTTTATGTGTTGGACGATAGCATTTTAGTTTACTTTCTCCATTTTCCTGGTTCGGCTCTTCAAAAAAGCAATCACCGCTGATTCATCTTCAAAACGATCACCAAGATTGACAAAGTGACTGGCGAGCTTGTCATAACGTTTAAACATCAATAATCCCCAGATTTGCTGATAATCTAAGCCTTCAAAAACAACAACATTCTCTTCAGCATATTTGTCCTGATTTTTTAAAAAATAACCAGGCATTTCTGTCCAATGCATATGGGGACGCAAGTGATGGCCAATATGATAACCATCGTTAAAACAGCGTTGATTGTAGACCGTGTTAATACAAGTTATACTATTGCCATATGAATTAGCTGGATCATCCAGGTTGATGAAAGCATGCTGCGCCCAGTTACCTGCCATCATCATAAAGCGAAGAATGACTAATGGAAGGACGAACACAACTAGTGTTGCTTTCCAGTTGATGAAAAGAAGGACAAGGCACAAAAGGATAAAGCTGAATTCTCCACGTATTACTTTTCGTCGAAGTTTACGTTTGTTTTTTAGCTTAAAATAATCTACTAATTCCAACATCCCAATCAATAGAAACACTCCAAAGTAGCGCATAAAACCGCGGAAACTGTCCCTTTGGTAATAGAGGGTACTACTTTTATCATCATCCATGTTATTTTCAGCATGATGCATGCCGATGTGATGACCAAAGTAGGTCTCGGGAGATTGCCCCATAAAAGGTCCGATTACCCAAGGGATATAATAGTTCAGCCAGTCATATTTTTTTTTGGCAAACTTACGATGGCTTGTATTGTGCAGCATCAAAGTATATGGCCCGGCTAGATAGAAGACCAGAGCCAGGTATAATACAGCAGCTAAAAGCCAACTCCAGCCCGTCAAAAGTGATGTATACAGCAAGATTGCAGATGGGATAACTAGCAGGCCAATCTGTAGGCAGAGATATATAAATGGTAAATCACGCTCATCACGGATCAGCTTAAGGAAGAATTGATCAACAGCTGAGCGGCTGGTAGCTTGGAAGACTGGATCCTGAATTGTCGTTAGGTTTCTCATTAATTATCAAAGTATTGAAAACTGCAAAATTACGTAATTGAATGCGAATACGCTCATCTTCATCTCAAACCTTTGGGGTTGTTGACTTACTTAATTTCGTGAACTACTTATATATTTTAAAATAAACTTCCTTGTTCTCCATCCTGATAAGGGACTTCTTCGAGTAAGGATGCATCATTTGCACTGACCTTGCCTACCCGACGTGATACAGTGTACGCGTGAAGTTCCTCGCTAGGGTAGGGATGGATCAAACTAAGAGCATCTTCAGTAGAAAGTTGATGGTCAAGCCAATCTTTTTCTTGATCGGCTAATAAGATAGCGGGCATACGATTATGGATATCTGCCATTAATTCATTTGGTGGCTGCGTTAGAATGGTAAAACTGAATACGGTTTTACCTGCGGGGTCAATCCACTTTTCCCACAAGCCAGCAACGGCAAATAAGCGATCATCCTTAAAATGAATGCGATATGGTGTTTTGGTAGTTCCATGCCTCTTCCACTCGTAAAACCCATCTAAAGGCACTAGACATCGACGTTTTCGAGCAGCCTGACGAAATGCAGGTTTTTCTAATATACTTTCTGACCTCGCGTTGATGAGTTTACTAGCTATTGAGGCGTCTTTGGCCCACGGAGGAATCAAACCCCATTTGAACAATTGAAAATGACCTTGCTCCTCATTAGTAATAACTGGATGAATGTGAGTAGGTGCAATATTGTAGTTGGGGAAAGGGAGTTGCTGAAGGTCCTCTGAGTAAAAGGTCGCATTGAATCGTTTTTCAAGTTCTTTCTCGGTTTTGGATAAGGAAGCACGACCGCACATAATATGGTTTTTGTAAAGTAAATGGTTTAAATTAATTAATGAGCAGTATTTTACTTATGCGAAAATAACAAGAATCTGACTTTTTGCATATTCACAAAAAAAATAAACTTAAAAGGTTAGTGTAAAAACGATCTTATCGCATTGAAACTTTTTGTATACCATTCTTGTGATAATGTTAATTGGGTAAATAAAAAATTCTGTGTAACAGAAAAATTAATAATAACCACTGTATATAGTAGTTATTGTAATTTTATACTATAATTAAATGTCACAAAAAAGTAAGGTGGACTTTGGGGATATTTTTAAAAGCCTTATTATTGCACTAACATTATTAAAAGTAGTTTTTGTGTTTATTTGTTTGGGTTAGAGACCCTTGCTACCAAAGCAAGGGTTTTCTTTTTGCCACAATCAAACTTGTAAGTTAATATACCTATACATAACAGGCCCTGCCGCTCATAATTGAACGGCAGGGCCTGTACGTTTTTTTCTAAAAGTTAAATATTAGTTCCCGTTAGGAGCAGCAAAAATGCTTGGCGAACTAGTGGGTACTCCCTCAGGTTCTGGTGCAGCAGGCTTCACTTCACCTTTGATCGTTAATACAACTTTAGGATCTTTCATATTTGTAGTTAAAGTAACTCGCTTTACGAATTTCCCAATCCGCTTAGTATCATAGCGTACTTTGATCTCGGCACTCTCACCTGGGAAAATAGGTTCTTTTGGCCAATCTGGTGTAGTACAACCACAGCTACCTTTAGCATGTGTAATCTGTACCGGCTCATCACCAACATTTGTGAAAGAGAAAGAACGATAAGGGTCAGAGTTTTGGGCAATAGTGCCGTAATCTAACTCTTTAGCCTCAAATTCCATCTGAGGACCTTTCATTTCCTTAGTTGGAGTAGTTTCATTACTTTGGGCAAAAGCAAAAGATGCGCAGAGAACAATTGCGCTGATCATGGATAATAATTTTTTCATTATTGTCAGATTTTTTAGATTTCAGTAAAATAGCGTTTGACACTATGGCAAATTTACCAATATGTTTGCAGAAAAGAAAGTTATTAGCCTTTGAATGTTGTTAATGACAAGTTAAACGCATTTTCTTTAATTGCTCAGCTTTCCTATATTTATCATTTGTAATATAAAAGCAAATGTTAAACCAATTTTTAGCCGCTGTTGTTAGTTCTATTAGGAGTAAAATGACTTCTTGCCAATTGATAATAATCAGTTTCCCTTGCCTTAACTGTTTTTATTCTGTAGGAAAATCGAACCAGATAATAATTTTTGGTGTAGAAAATAATCGTGAATTTCCGGGGAAATTGGCTATTTTTGTGCTCAAATTCAGCCCTATCTGTTATTTAGCCAAATTAACCTATAATTTATGCTTATGCTAGATCATCCCGCTTTACAAAAACCCATCAAGAAAAAAAGTGTCAATAAGGAGGAAGAAGCTTTTATTCGGGAAGTTATGAAAGACTTTTGGACTTGTTGTGTCAGTCGGGAAGCAAGTTTGTTGGCTAGAAAAGAAGTACTTACAGGTAAAGCTAAATTTGGTATTACCGGGGATGGGAAAGAGGTGCCTCAGGTCGCCTTGGCACGTGCTTTTCGCAAAGGGGACTGGCGTTCTGGTTACTACCGTGACCAAACTATGATGTTTGCGCTGGGGATGGCTACGGTTGAAGAGTTTTTTGCTCAGCTTTACGCAGATCCGGATAATGATCCTTTTTCTGGAGGACGTCAAATGAACTCCCACTATGCCACACCTAATCATAACCCGGATGGTACCTGGAAAAATCATTTAAAACAATATAATTCTTCTTCAGATGTTTCAAGCACAGCGGGTCAAATGAGTCGTGCGCTGGGCTTAGCACTTGCTTCTAAAATGTTTCGCGATCAAGCAGGTATGGATAAAGAGAACTTCTCTAATAGGGGGGAGGAGGTTTGTTTTGTTACTATTGGTGATGCAAGTACTTCTGAAGGTGTATTCTGGGAAACAATGAATGCTGCTGGGGTTTTACAAGTTCCTATGGCGGTTTCAGTATGGGATGATGGTTACGGGATTTCGGTTCCGAAAAAGTACCAGACTATTAAAGAAAGTATCTCTGAAGCCCTTTCAGGCTTTAAAACAGACAAGGATAAAGCTGGTTTTGAAATTTATAATGTCAAAGGCTGGGACTATCAGGCGCTGTGTGAAGTCTATGAAAAAGGTATCGCCAAAATGCGCGAAACACATATGCCGGCCTTGTTTCATGTTGAAGAATTAACTCAGCCTCAGGGGCATTCTACCTCTGGTTCACACGAGCGTTATAAGTCCAATGAACGATTAGAGTGGGAGCGGGAGCATGACTGTATCAAAGTTTTCCGCCAATGGATCATTGATTCTGGTATTTCATCTGAAGATGAAGTGGATGAGTTAGCTAAGGAAGCCAGAAACTATGCTCGTCAGGCCAAGCAGTCCGCATGGAAAAAATACCGTCAACCTATTTTAGCTAAAATAGCTCAAGTTAAAGCTTGGTATGGAGACCTACTCCTTGCTTTTCCTGATGACAAGTCTGTGGCCAAAGTTGCAAAAGCCTTGGATAAAGCCATTGATCCACTATTAGGTGAGTTGGTAGAAAATGTTAGAAGAATGACTTTTGTGCTCAAAGGTAAAAATTCACCTGTAGCTCAACAATTAACAAAGTGGTTGCAAGATACCTATGAATTAGCCGATCAACGTTATCACACAGACTTGCATAGTGCTACTCCCCTCGCAGCGTTGAAGGTTCCGGCGATTCCCGCGATATATTCCGAAGACTCAAAAAAACTTAATGGCTACCAAATTTTAAATGCCTGTTTTGACCATGCGCTCGCTAACCATCCTAATATTGTAGCTTTTGGTGAGGATGTCGGACACATTGGAGATGTCAATCAGGGGTTTGCTGGTTTGCAGGAGAAGTATGGCAAACAAAGGGTTTTTGATACCGGGATCAGAGAGCTGACGATAATGGGCCAGGCTGTTGGTTTAGGGCTCCGTGGAATTCGACCCATAGCTGAGATTCAATATTTAGATTACTTGATCTATGGATTGCAAACCTTGTCTGACGATTTAGCTACGCTTCGTTATCGAAGTAAAGGACAGCAACGTTCTCCGGTTATTGTTCGTACCAGGGGGCACCGTTTGGAGGGGATCTGGCACGCAGGCTCTCCCATAGGGATGCTACTTCATGCGCTTAGGGGGATGTGCGTTTGTGTTCCCAGAAATATGACTCAAGCTGCTGGTTTTTATAACACTTTATTAAAAAGTGATGACCCGGCTCTGGTGATTGAGTG
>CBDUIU010000010.1:0-17522 GCA_965367335.1 uncultured Saprospiraceae bacterium | reverse complement strand
ATATCCATAAAAAGCGGCGTAAAATGATGCATCATTTTACGCCGCTTTTTATGGCAAGTATTTACTTTTTATTGAAAAATCCAACACTACCTCCAACCCAATCCTTGTCTTTATTATACTGTACGCCCACCATTTCTCCCTTGCTCAGTCGAACTAAGTTATTAACGATCTTGGGCCGGGGAGCACCTTTTTCCCAAATAAACATCACTCGTATTTCGCATTTGGCCGGACCAGTGGGTGTTTCTACAATTGGTGCATACGCCACCTTGCGTTGAAGAATGTAATTCTCAGGATCCTTGATCGCATCAAAGTCGTAGCGATTTAGATTGATCAACACGCCACTACCTGCAAAAGAATAGAGTGGCTTTAAAACGTAATTGTTTAAGTCTTTCGGAATCGTCTCTAATTCATTGAGAAAGTAAGACTTAGGAACATAGGGATTATCCAGTAGAGGCAGTGTATGTTTGCTAATTCGAAAAAACCAATTCGGATGACCCACCCATTCTACATTTACCGGATCAGTAAAACGGAATTGCCGAGGAAGGTCATCGCGCTTTACTAGCTCATCAAAGATGACTCGATTAATGATTTTCTTTATCTGAATGGTCTCACCTTCTTCATTTTTATAAAAAACATCTCTGTTTTCATCAACGATTAGATCAGATACACAGATGGATGCTATTCCCAATAGACGTTCTGCAATCCTAAAGTCTATGTAAGTAACTTGTTTTTGTGGCTCTACTTCCAACAAAACTACTTGCTTGGGATTAGTGTCTCCAACAATAGTCTCTCGAAGTAATGCGATATAGCTTTCCGGATCCAGGTCACCAAATAAATGGGTCATCCCATCTGGTATTTTAGTTTTTTCCAGGTAAGCCTTGGCTAATTCGTTTTGGAAAAAATATAAAGACGGAAAGCCTTGAGTTTCGATCAGTTGTGGGCTAAGGTTTCCCTCTTCATCCTGACAAACACCAAAGTCCATTTGTAGAAAAAACGTATGCTCATCTTCATTCGGCACTTCATTTTCTTTTATTAATGCCCCTGCAGATTTCTGTTTAAAATCGGGAGCACAAATCACATCATTGATCGCATCACAAGCTTCCAGGATTTGGTCCCGTAACTTGTTAGGAATAAAAATAGGGGTTTCTGCTATTCGAAAAGGCGGTTTGTGATGAAATTTATGGGCGAAACTGTCTACCAATTCCTGGTATTTGTCTGCGTCAAATTCAGCATTAAATTGCTGACGAAGGGAGGTGATCATGTGCTTGCTTAGTTCTGGTTAGTTGAAAGTTGTAAATATGGGGAAAGAAATTAATACTTAAGATTGACTCAAGGGGATTTTTTGATTTGAGATGGCTTGATCCATAAAACTGGGAAGAATAGTTTGGCGGGTCAATAAAATTTTGTCAGGATCATTGAGGTGATCCATCATACGCTGATACTTCTCCTCACTATGATGTTCAATAATCCAGGCCTTTCTTTTTTTATCCGAGAAATGTTTTAGCATACCTTCTGGATCTGCCTCCGGGTGAAATTGGGTGCCAAAGATTTCTTCAGAAAAACGAACGGTCATGATAGCACGTTCAAGGGGGATATGTGGGCGTTTCTTTTCTAAAGCCAGAATCTTCGCGCCCATGCGCTCAAAGCGTTCTTGGTCAGGCTGAATGGCTTGATAATGTCGAAAATCCGCAACATAAAACGGCTCTGGTAAACCTTTAAAAAATGGTTCTGACTGGCCTTCTTTTGTCTTATGCACCCGAAAAGTACCAAAAGATTCTGACTTACGATCAGTGACTAAAGCCAATTGAAAATGGTAAATAGCCATTTGAAAAGAATGACAAATGAAAAACACATACTTTTTAGTTCCTTTAGTCTGTTGATTGTAATCCCAAATACGATCTATCCATTCAAAAAATGCTTTATCCCAAATACCGTCCCCGCCTCTGGGGTCACCTGGCCCTCCAGAAGAGATATAGATATCATAGCTTAAGTCTGGCAATTCACATTTCCCGCGAACGTCAAATACCTTCCAACCTGTTAATTGATGCTCATAAGCTTCCACTAGCTCTGTAATGGCTCTCATGCCTTGGTTCGGGGTATCATCATAAAGATCGAGAATCGCTAACTTCATTTCGTAAAAGGATTTAGCAAACAGGAACTACTCTAATATTTTTTTCTAAAAATTTAGAATAACTCCTGTTTGTATTGTTGTATTATTTAACCGCTTTTTTACGACTAGTGGTTTTTTTAGCGGCTCCATTAGTAGTGGCAAATCCCTTGCCAGCAGATGCTTGTTTTATGTAAGTGCCCCATGTCAGGTTGTCTTTTCCTTCTTTCCAGGCTTTCGCTTTTTCAATAGCCATAACAGCGGCATTTTCTACCACCCACTCAAAGTTCTCCTCTCCGACAGAATGCAGGTCTGCATCAGGTGCAGGGTTACAAAAGTCAATGGCATAAGGGATTCCATCACGGATAGCAAATTCCACGGTATTAAAATCATATCCTAAACCATGATTTAGGTCAAACACATATTTTTCTATAGTGTTTAATAACGCCTTTGTCGCAGGTGGACGCTCAGATACATAACGTAAATGATGTGGATTGCCAGGCTCATACTGCATAATGCGAACGTATTTACCTCCAAGGCAATAGCAGCGGAAATAATCAGTAAACTTAATTTCTTCCTGTAACATCATTACCAATTGCCCGGTTTCAGAGTAATCAGCAAAAAAGCCCTCTTCACTTTCAACTTTGTAAACATTTTTCCATCCACCTCCAGCATAGGGTTTCATAAATGCGGGGAAACCACCGATATATTCAAATATTTTTTTCCAATCCAAAGGAAATTTGAGGTTACGGAATGACTCTCCGGAAGTGTCGGCCGGCATATCTTTAGAGGGGAGTAATACGGTTTTTGGTACTGGTACACCAAGTTTGGTAGCCAAACAGTTATTGAAGAATTTTTCATCAGCACTCCACCAAAATGGATTATTGAGTACCGCAGTTCCTGTTAGGGCTGCGTTTTTTAGATAGGCCCGGTAAAAAGGTACATCCTGAGAAATGCGATCAATAATAACGGCATAATCACAGGCTTCACCTTGCATTAACTCTTCAACATGCATGAATTCTGCAACAATACCTTGTGGCTTTTTCGCATTTACACGATCAACAAAAGCTTGTGGGAAGGTGTTTTCTTGTCCAAATAAGATCCCGATTTTTTTCATAGGAGGGGTATGTTTTTTTTATACAAAAAATGGATAATGAAATGAAGTGTTGTGGCAGCCCTAAAATACATAATGAATTTCATTTAGGACTTATTTTGTAGTAAGATATAAGCACTTATCTTTGTGCAGGATGGGATTGGTTTTGCAAAATTATAATCATTTGACGGAATAAACAAATAAAAGTAACTGATTTTCAGTAGTTTAACAGAGCGATATGCTTAGTGTAGTCAATACAATATATAGTGGTTAGAGTTTTTAGCGAAATCTGTGTTCGTTCCTAAAATTGGATTCCCAAGATTATTAGGTGTATTCTATTAAAACCAATCTTTATTTGAAATTATCTTTTTCCTTTCGTCGGTTAATTTTTTTTTCTGCTAACCTCACTTCCACGCATTTAAAGCGTAAAGTACAGGTAGATGTTTATGTGCTAAGCGATTGGAAAAATCGATTTATACATTGGCCCTATCGCTGTTTACTGATAAATGACGGACAGGACTTAAGGCAGATGAAGTTTTACTCACAAGTTGAACAACTATTTCATTTGGGAAAGATACAACCCATGATCATCATTGGTATTCATGCTGCTAATCGTTTGCAGGAATATGGCACCATTAACCGACCTGACTACTTAGGTAGAGGAGGTAAAGCAAAAAAATATGCTTTGTTTATTACAAAAGAGCTATTTCCTTTTCTGAGAAAAAACTACTCTATAAGTAATCGAATAGGAGGACACAGTATTGCTGGTTTTTCTCTGGGGGGATTATCTGCGTTTGACCTATCTTGGCACTACCCCGAATTGTTTGGACAGACTGGTGTGTTTTCTGGCTCCCTTTGGTGGCGCTCTTCTCCTTTTCATGAAGATGATCCGGATGGTGACTTAATCGTACAGAACTATGTAAAGCGCAGCAAAAAAATACCCCAGCAACGGTACTGGTTTCAGGCGGGTACCAATGATGAAGAAAGTGACAGAAATGGAAATGGAATAATTGATGCCATTGATGACACACAGTTATTAATGCGTACCCTTCGGGAAAAGGGATTTACAGACATGCACTATCATGAAGTGGAAGGAGGAACTCATGACCCTCAAACCTGGGGTCGGGTTATGCCGAATTTTTTACAATGGCTAATCTAAGCTGGTTGAGATTCTTCCTGAGTAAAACCAATACTAACAATGTCCTTCCAAAAGTCGGGGTAGGACTTTATGACTACACCTGGTTCTGCTACTTGAATCGCGCCCAACATTGCCAACGGCGTAAGCGCCATCGCCATTCGATGGTCCTCATAGGTAAGAAAAGTTGGATTCTCCACTTTGGCTTTTCCGGAAACCGGATACCATAATCGACCGGTTTCATCTGTTGATATATACTCGAAACGGACGCCAGTTTTAGCTAATTCATCTTGTAGAGCGGCTATCCTATCCGTTTCCTTAATACTCAATGTATCTAAGCCGGTGAAATGACCTTTAATCCCCAAACCACTACAAACGACAGCAAGCGTTTGTGCAATATCCGGGCATCTAATAAAATCCCATTTGAAGTTAAGCCGGGCCGGGGCAAAACGCGTCAAGTGAACACCCGTTTTTGTGAAATTGGTTTTAATCCCAAAGTGCTCCATCATTTCTGCCAACACTGCATCCCCCTGTAAACCGATATCTGATAGACCATCAAGGAAGAGATCCGGATTTGGAGAAAAAGCAGCCATAGCATAGTAATAAGAGGCAGCCGACCAATCTGCTTCAACTGAAAAAGCCTTGGCTTGATAAGGTTGTGGTTCTATTTGAATGGTATTGTTCTCCCAATGATGATTCACACCAAAATGTTCCATTAACCGCAACGTCATTTCAATATAAGGCCTAGAAACAACCTTACCTTCCAGGTTCAATTTTAAACCATTAGGTAGGCAAGGAGCGATCATAAGCAAAGCAGAAATAAACTGACTGCTAACATTTGCCGGAATAGTTAATTGATTATTTGTACTTAAATTCGCAGGAGCATGAATGCGTAAAGGCGGATACCCTTCCTTTTCCACATAATCAATTTGCGCACCCAATTTGCGCAGGGCTTCAACCAATTCACCAATAGGTCTTTGCTTCATCCGGTCACTTCCCGTTAATATTTGAGAATTGGGCTGAAGAGAAAGGTAGGCCGTTAAAAATCGAAAGGTAGTTCCAGCGGCACCAGTATCATACACCTCTTGCTCACCTCGCAATAAGTTAAGCATTGTAGTAGAATCCTTGGAGGTGGATAATTTATCAATCAAAAAATCATGGCCCGAAAGCGCACGAATAATTAGTGCTCGATTGCTAATACTTTTGGAGCCATCCAAGGTGATCCTACCTTTGACGTCTAAGTCAGGTTTTGAAATACGATAAATCAATCTACTGGTCATTTATTGGTTCACTATCAGATTTGTCGGTTGGAGGGGTACCATTTCTAATGGCTTCCCGCTCGGCACGGCGTTTTTCTCGATACATGCGTTCTTCCTCATCAGAAAAATCGTAAGCCTTGATAATCTCTTTAACTAAACGGTGGCGTACAACATCTTCGGCGGTAAGATTGACGATGCCAATTCCAGATATATTTTCAAGGATACTAATAGAGCGGCGTAGCCCTGATTTCTGATTATGTGGAAGATCAACCTGCGACAAGTCTCCGGTAATGATTGCTTTAGCTGAAGGGCCGATCCGAGTTAAGAACATCTTAAGCTGGGTGGTCGTAGCATTCTGAGCTTCATCTAAAATGATAAAAGCATTATCTAATGTACGGCCCCGCATAAATGCTAAAGGTGCGACTTCGATGATACGGTTGGTCATAAAATAGTTAAGCTTCTCGATGGGGAGCATATCATCCAGGGCATCATATAATGGCCGGAGATAAGGATCTACCTTGTCCTTTAAATCACCGGGCAAAAACCCCAGGTTTTCTCCGGCTTCCACGGCTGGACGTGTGAGGATGATCTTTTTGACCAAACGGTTTTTTAAAGCACGAACGGCAAGGGCTACAGCGGTATAGGTCTTTCCTGTCCCTGCGGGGCCAAGGGCAAAGACAATATCATTTTCATCGCAAGAATCAATAAGTACCTTTTGGTTAACCGTTTTAGCACGAATGGGTTTACCGTCACGGCCATGCAGCAAGGTTGGATTCTTACTGCCATTACTGAGGCGGGTGGTAAAAGGATTAGCACCATTAAGGAGATCTTCTACTGTTTGAACATCCAATTCGTGTTTTTCGCGAAGCAATCGCACCATGATCTCAAATTTGGATTTGGCTTTTTGCGTTAACTTTTTGTCACCAACTAGTTTCAAACTGTCTCCACGGGAAGTGATCGTTAGATCAGGGAAAGCTTTGCGGACCAGATTTAGCTTTGAGTTGTTCTCTCCAAAGAGCGCAACGAGGTCAACGCCATCAACTTTCAGAATAATTTCACTCAATAAGGTCAAATGTTAGAATTTTATAGATTTGTCTTCAGAACAAATCTTAGTTTTGTAGGCAAAAAACCGTAGAATTTAAACGGTATCTCACATTTCGGCCTACTCTTAATATATTTGAGTCAAAAATAAGACTTTTGCCAGGTATAGCAGTATTCTTTTATTTTGGTTATATGTTAAACTTTTGGCTATTCGTTAAAACTCAATCTCCATGCCCATTGTAACCTTGACTTCTGATTTTGGCCAAACTGATTATTACGCAGCACTAGTGAAGGGAGCTTTACTGAGTCAGCAGCCTGAGCTTAACTTAGTAGACATTACCCATAACGTAAAAAATTATGACATAGTTCAGGCGGCATTTATTCTCAAAAATGCTTATCCTAGCTTTCCTAAAGGAACTATTCATTTAGTGAGCGTCAATACTTTTTATCGCCCTGACTATTGTTACTTAGCATTGCGTCATGAAGATCATTTTTTTATAGGCCCGGATAATGGTGTTTTTTCTCTACTTTTTGGGAATCCTTCCAAAGATATTTATGAACTAGATTATGACCTGGAAGGAGAGACCTTGCCGGTTAGAAAGGTTTTTGCCAATGCGGTCATGCACATCTGTGGTGGAATGCCTTTTAATGAAATAGGGATTCCCGTAGAAAGCATTGAACAGAGGATAACCTTCCAACCCGTAACCACAGCAACTCAGATTCGAGGCTCGGTTATCCATATTGATAATTACCAGAATGTGATCACAAATGTTTCGAAATCACTTTTTAAACAGGTTGGCAGAAAGCGTCCCTTTGCCATATCTTTTCGGCGGCATGACCCGATTTCACGTATTTCTCCCAACTATGCTGATGTTCCGGTAGGTGAACCATTGTGTTGGTTTAATTCAGCGGACTATTTGGAAATTTCCATCAACATGGGCCGTGCATCAGAATTATTAGGGCTTGACATTGACCATCAAGTACAGATTGATTTTTTTGGCTAAAAACGATAGAATACGGAATAAATTTTTTTATGCATAGACCAACACTTAAACGTATTGTTAGGATGAGTTTTAAACCGGAAAAGAATAAAGATTTTCTCGCCGTTTTTAATGCTAACAAAATGCAAATTCGCACTTTCCCAGGGTGTCTCCATCTTGAATTATGGAATGATAAATCTGAACCCAATATTTTTTTTACATATAGTTTTTGGAAAAACGAAGCAGCATTAGAAGCTTACCGAAATTCAGAGTTATTTAAAAATACATGGGCAAAGACTAAGGTGTTGTTTAATGAAAAGCCACAAGCCTGGTCTGTTGAAATGTTAGAAATAGTTACGCTTTAATTTTAAAATATAGATTTTGCTTTCTCTCTTTCAAACAATATTAAGTATTCGAGTTAAGCAATTCTGGCGAATGCTTGGGAGCGTCGGATGGTGGCTTGTTTTGTTATTTATTATTGCCTTTGGAGGTATCTTTCTGGCAATGTTAGAACAACTGCTTCAAGCTCCAGAACCAGGCTGGAGCCTTTTGATCGGCTGGGGATTATTAGCAATCCATTTTAATCGTGGAGATTTCTACTTTCTTAAAAAGCTAAGTATATCGCCTCGCCTTTTCTTTGCTATAGAGTATTTGTGTGGACTAGTCCCACTACTCTTATTTATGATGATCATGAGCCGGTGGATCGATCTAATAGGAAGCATTTTAATGGTAGGATTAGTTAGTCTTTTACCAATGCAGCTAGGACTTCGTAAGTGGTCTGGACAGGCTCGGTTAAGGTGGATACCTTTGAAAGCTTTTGAGTGGCGAAGCGGTATCCGACAACGCCCTTTACCTCTATTTTTACTCTACCTCACAGGCTTAATTGCATCATGGTTTTTCCCTTTTACCTACATAATCATGCTTTTGCTATTCGCTTTAATAGTAAGTGGTTTTTTTGAAATAGTAGAGTCAAAAGATCTCCTTGAAGCATTGTATTTGCCACATAGAACACTTCTTCCTAAAGTGCTGCTTAGTTGGAGTGTTTTTCACATCCTGCTATTGCCTTTTCATCTTGTGTTTCTATTTCGCTTTCTATCCTATTGGTATGTAGGAATAGCCGCGATAGGGATGAGTAGTCTTTTACTAGCTTTTAGTTTATATTATAAATACGCTGGATATTATCCGAAGCGTTTAAGGGTATATAATCAAACACCAGTTGGTATATTTTTTTTGTCGATGTTAGTACCTTTTTTTTGGCCGGGGGTAATTATATATGGTTTGATAAAGTGGCGGCAAGCTGAACAAACCTTAAAACATTATTATGCTTGAGGTAAAACAGGTATGTGTAAATTATGGAGATAAAAAGGTTCTACGTGGCTTAGATCTTTTATTTCAGGCCGCAGAAATTCATGGAATTTTGGGGATGAATGGTTCTGGAAAAACTACTTTATTTAATACCTTATATGGGTTTTTAAAACCTCAAGCAGGCAAAGTGGAAATAAGTAATTTGGCGAGCAAGAAACATCCAATTGCCTACCTTGAAACACGTAATTACTTTTACCCCTACCTTACCGGACGGGAATACCTGCAATTATTGTCACTAAGAAAACCAGCATACGAAATCGATGAATGGAACCAACTTTTTGATTTACCCCTGGAGCAGATAATTGATGAATACTCTACGGGGATGAAGAAAAAATTAGCTTTTCTCGGCACACTAGCTTTGGATCGCCCCATCCTGGTATTAGACGAACCTTTTAATGGTGTTGACGTAGAAAGTAATGAAAAAATTTATCAGATTTTGGACCGGATAAAGGGGCAAGGAAAGCTGATCATATTGTCATCGCATATAATTGAAGGACTGACCCGGATCTGTGACCGAATCAGTTATTTGAACGAAGGGGTGATACAACGGACATATCTCCGCAGTGAATTTACTCAGTTAGAAAAAGAGCTTAGAGCGAAAGTCCACCAAAAGATCGATGTTACCTTGGGCAAACTATTTAATACCCAAAAGAACAAACTTTAATATGAACATTCTTCAACTTAGGACTTATCCAATTTACGTAGGTAATGTATACGAACAGGTATTGCTGCATTTTCGTAAAGGAAAGTATAGCCAGGTTATTTTTTTGGTAGATGAAAACACGAGGCGCTACTGTTTACCCAGGTTTCAGGAATTACTTTCTTTGCGTAACCCCACATTTATTGAAATAGAAGCTGGAGAAAAAAATAAAAGCCTGTCTACGTGTGCCACTATTTGGCAACGCTTATTAGATTTGAAAGCAGATCGCCGTAGCCTTCTGGTAAATTTAGGCGGCGGAGTAATTGGGGATATGGGCGGGTTTTGTGCAAGTACCTATAAACGGGGAATGCCTTTTATTCAAATCCCAACTACGCTACTTTCTCAAGTAGACTCTTCGATCGGCAGTAAGCTGGGAATTGATTTTGGAGACGTAAAAAATAGTGTAGGATTATTTCGAGACCCCGAAGCAGTTTTTATCAGTCATGATTTTTTGGAGACGTTATCCGCTCGTGAAATTCGTAGTGGCTATGCGGAGATGATTAAACACAGCCTCATTGCTGATGCTAAACAGTGGGAATTACAACGGAAGATTAAGCAGCTGCACAAAGTTAAATGGGAAGAGTTGATCTTGCCGTCCTTAAAAATTAAGCAAGGTATTGTAGAAGAGGATCCTTATGAGCGGACTGTTCGGAAGGCTCTGAATTTTGGCCACACGATAGGTCATGCCATCGAGAGTTACGCGTTGAATAGTGAAAAACCATTACTTCACGGAGAGGCTATTGCTTATGGGATGATCTGTGAGGCCTGGTTATCCGTGCGAGTAGCCGGACTGTCAGCAGCTTCTGCGGCGGCCATTGCTACGTATCTAAATCAACTGTATGGACAGTATGAAATTCCGGCCGATAGTCATGATGCCTTAATTAATTTAATGTTGAATGATAAGAAAAATGAGGACGGTGAAATTCGGTTGACGCTGCTAGATTCTATCGGGAAATTTCGAATTAATTGTGTTGTTGAACCGGAAATGATTCGCGGATGCCTCACCGCTTTTCACGGAATGCAAGTAGGTTGAAAAGATTCCGATTCGTTGCTAACGAATAATATATAGTTAGTTGCGAATACTCTTTTTTCGAAAAAACGGATAGTAGGTTCCATAAATTTACCTCGAGAATGAAGTTCAATTCCGTTGAAAAGAATATGTATATTTGTGTGTTTTAAACATACAGAGAATTCATTATGTAATGGTGATGGAATGTGAATTTCTTTTTGTCATTACCTTACTTTATTAATTAAAATATGCAAGAGCAGGAAAAGCGAGATATCGGGAGTAATCCTAGAGAAGAACGGGAAGAAACCTATCGTAAGATCACAAAATGGATGTGGCGGTTAACCATTGTTGGCTTAATTGGCTTAATCGGTATATTCGTAGTCTTGTCCTTTACAGATTTACCTACATTTGAGCAACTCGAAAATCCTAAAAGTAATCTCGCTTCTGAGATCTATGCCGGCAACGGAGAAGTGCTGGGGAGGTATTATATTGAAAAACGCATCCCGGTTCCTTATGATTCTCTTTCTCCTTATTTAGTTCAGGCCTTTATTTCCACGGAAGATGAACGGTATTATAGTCATAGTGGTATTGATTTAGAAGGCTTGGGACGCGTGCTGTTCAAAACAATATTGCTACGACAGAAAAGTGCAGGGGGCGCAAGTACCATTACCCAACAATTGGCAAAAAACCTGTTTACCGATAAACCAGGTTCAGGAATGGAGCGAGTAATCCAAAAACTCAAAGAGTGGATTATCGCAGTTAAATTGGAACGGAGTTATACGAAGGAGGAAATCATGTCAATGTATCTCAACCAATTTGATTTTATTAATGATGCCTATGGAATTAAAGCGGCCTCAGAAACCTATTTTGGTAAAGGTCAGGATGATCTGAATGTGGAAGAAGCAGCCGTTTTAATAGGAATGCTTAAGAACCCTTCCTTATACAACCCGAGGCGCTTTCCTGAAAAAGTAGAGCACCGAAGAATGGTCGTGTTAAAGCAAATGCAAAAAAATGGAGTGCTTAGTCAAACAGAGTATGACTCTTTGCGACAACTGCCGCTTGACATGTCAAACTTTAATCGTGGTACTCATAATGATGGCCCGGCTCCTTATTTTCGTTCGCGAATGGGAGAAGAACTCAAACGTATTCTCGCTAAAAAACAATATGCTAAGCAGGATGGGTCTTCATACGATATATATCGTGATGGCTTGAAAATCTATACAACCCTCGATCCCACTACCCAACGCCATGCCGAAGCCGCTATGCGCGAACACATGGCGGAACTGCAAAAAAAATTCTGGAAAGTATGGAATAAAAGAGACCCTTGGACCTTCCGTGATCCAAGCAAAGAAAAAGAAGAATTGGACCTGGAAGCAGAGGTTAAAGAACGCACACTTAAAAAGCATATTCGAAGTACAGATCGCTATGCTTCCTTGAGAGAAAAACATTTAGGGGAACAGGTTGACGCAGTTAAGCAGGAATTGGATATTAATCTTCGGGATGTAGATATTGAGCGAATGTTAAGTGAAGAAGGAAAAAAGGGGAGCTTGGCAAAATTAGTTTCCCGGAAATTGATTGGCAATAGTTTGGCGGTTAAATATCGTCGGTTAATGGGTACTAATCGGTGGAAAGGAATTAAAACGAACTGGGAAAATTTACAATCCGAAGTAGAAAAGAGTTTTAGCGAACCCGTTAAAATGAAAGTGTTTGCTTATAATGATAAGATGGAAAAAGACACGACGATGTCACCTCTGGATTCCATCAAATACCATCGCATGTTTTTACAAATTGGGTCAATGGCAGTAGACCCCATTACAGGTCACGTTAAGGCTTGGGTTGGTGGTATAAATCATCGTTATTTCAAATATGATCACGTAACAACACCACGCCAGGTTGGTTCAACATTTAAACCATTTGTCTATGCTACAGCTATTGCTCAACAAGGCATTTCTCCTTGTTTCGAAGTGATGGATTTACCATATACTATTCACGCTAATGAAGGAAATTTTCACCTTAAAGAAGATTGGACCCCACAGAATGCGAATGAAGAATATTCCGCTAAACCTTATACCTTGTTTAAAGGCTTGCAATATTCGAAAAACACCGTTTCAGTATTTCTCATGAAACAATTGGGAGATGCCCGGCCAGTGCAATCATTAGTAAAAAATATGGGATTAAGTGAGCAACGTGTACCTGCAGTTCCTTCCATTTGCCTGGGATCTTGTGATTTAACGGTATTTGAAATGACTGGTGCCTATACTACATTTGCTAATAATGGCCGATATAATAAACCGATCTTTATCACTAGGATTGAAGACCGAAACGGCCGTCCTATCTATCAGGAAGTTCCCGAAGAGCGAGTTGCTTTACATCCGAATGCTAATTTTGTTATTTTGGAGATGTTGAGAAATGTGATGAGGCAAGGGATACCAGGTTTCTCGAAAATCAAAAGTGAAGTAGCCGGTAAAACCGGTACGACTAATGACTATGTTGATGGATGGTTTATGGGGGTAACACCGGATTTAGTAGTTGGCACTTGGGTAGGTGGAGATGATCGCTGGATTCGTTTTTTGAGTTTGCGGGATGGTATTGGTGCCAAAATGGCCAGGCCTTTTTATGCTAAACTATTAAATCGCCTGGAACAAGATTCTACCGCTGATTATAATAAAGATCACCGGTTTTTCCGGCCGCCGGGGGACCTTGGGATTGTCATCAATTGCGATGAGTATCAGCAAGAAGGGCGCATTCAAAATTTTGATACGGAAGATGGTACTATCCGAGAGGATGAATCTTTTGGGGATGACTTCTTTGGTGACGAGCTAGAGCGTCGTCCGCTCCGTGATAGCACAAGTGAAGAAAACGAAGAGTTTTAATACAAAAGAGGGGCTGGCACTTAAATATTCATCCATTCCTTTAACAAATGCTGTCAGTAAAAACTAATTGAACAAACCTACATCATGATTAAACGACTTCCTTGGTTGGTGGTATTTATTGTTATTTTTTGTAGCCAGTGTTTACCGCCCGAAGAAGAAAAAATTACTACCATAACCTATGACATTAATGATCCCGAACTGCGAAAAATTCTCGATTTTCAGGACGCCTTCCAGTCGGATAGTTTAGTTTCCTATTTTCGTCATAACAACCCTACTTATCGTTACGCTGCCGCAATGGCATTTGCTTCCCATCAAGATTCCACCGTGTTAGACAGCTTAGTTACTTTACTAAATGATGAGGTGGAAGGAGTGAGCGTTGCTGCTGCTTATGCTATTGGTCAGATTGGCTCCTCAATGGGAGAGCATGCCTTGGTTACTGCTTTTCAGGGAGAGGACTCGACTAGTACTCCATTGCGATTTAATCGGGCGGTTTTAGAGGCTATTGGTAAATGTGGCGGAGATATCTATCTCGATGCATTGAGTACTATTAGTACTTACTATCCTACCGACACCTTATTGTTAGAAGGGCAGGCATATGGTATTTATCGCTATGGTACTAGAGGTAAAATTAAACCTGCGGGAACACGAAGGATGCTTGAATTCGTTAGCGATTTAAAATACCCAACATCCGTTCGATTTATTGCAGCGAATTACCTTAGTCGTTTTAATAAGTTGAAATTGGACACCTCTGCCCAGCAATTGGTTCCAGCGTTTAACCGGGAAACGGATCCACGTATTCGCATGGCACTGGCAATTGCTGTAGGAAAAACCAAAGACCCTGCTGCCTTTGCTGCCCTTGGTGCCGCGTTACAAACGGAGACCAATGAATTGATCAAATATAATATTTTGAGGGCATTGGGTAACTTCCCTTATGCGCAAGTACAGCCCTTGGCAATCAAAGCGTTAGATGATAAAAACAATACCGTTGCACTGGGCGCAGCTCGTTTTTTTCTGGATTACGGCCAGTCTTTTGATGGAACCTTTTATTCTAGAAAAAGTAGAGACACCTTGTTGAACTGGCAAGTGCAAACCATGCTGCAAAAAGCAGCTAATCGCCACGTGCCTCCTTCTTTCGAAGCTACTAAAGGTAATATCAATCTCAACTTGAAGCGTCGATTTGGCACCAGTGAAAATCCATATGAGCGAGCTGCTACTATTGATGCATTAGGAGAGTTTGGATGGAATTACCGGTTTATATATGAGCAAGGTTATGCGGATGAAGCTGCTGTAGTTAGATCGACGAGTGTTGGTACTTTGGGACGTATTGTCACCAATCCCCGATTTGATGCATTTTTTGGGCTCAGTCGCAATAGGATAAAAAAAGAAATTGGGACTTACCTTTTAGAGGCGGTTAAGAGCGGTGATGTAGGGATGGTCGCGGAAGCAGCTAATGTACTGGCTAACCCTGCTCCCAACTTTTCAGTTATATTTGCTGATAGCATTAATATTTTACAAAAAGCAATACAAAGCCTGGAAATGCCGGGTGCGATTGAAACAAAATACGCACTTCAGAATGCCATTGCCCAGCTTAGTAATCAACCTAAGGCAAGACTTGTGCCACCAGCCCCCTCTAACGCAGGGATCGACTGGACAGTACTTGACCAGCTTTCTACCGAAGCTGTAGCAGAGTTAATGACCAGCAAAGGTCTTATTGTAATTGATTTGTTACCTGAGCTCGCACCAGGCTCGGTCGCTAATTTTGTCAAGTTAGCAAAAGAAGGATTCTATAATGGCAAGAATATTCACCGGGTAGTGCCTAACTTTGTGATTCAAGGTGGATGTACTCGGGGAGATGGCTATGGCGGGTTGAATTATACGATTCGATCTGAATTACCGGAAGCCTATTATGATGAAGAGGGATATGTTGGCATGGCCTCAGCGGGAAAGCACACGGAATGTACGCAATGGTTTATTACACATTCACCTACGCCGCATCTGGATGGTAAGTACTCTATCTTTGGAAAAGTCATGAGTGGGATGGATGTTGTCCGCGGTTCAGAAATAGGAGATAAAATAGAAAGAATCATTATTAAATAAGATTTTAACCAAATAATATCATGCACACTAAAGCCCTAAAATCAACAGCACTTACAGATAAACATATCAGCCTTGGTGCTCGTATGGCGGAATTTGCCGGATATAATATGCCAATTTCCTATGCAGGAATCAAAGAAGAACATGCTGCGGTTCGAAATGAATTAGGTGTTTTTGATGTTTCCCATATGGGAGAGTTTATTATCCGGGGAAAAGAAGCGCTGGATCTTATCCAGCAAGTAACCTCCAATGATGCTTCTAAGCTGGAAATTGGCGATGCACAATATTCTTGTCTTCCTAACCTGGACGGTGGTATTGTGGATGACCTGTTGGTATATCGCCTTGACGAAGATCAATGTTCCGAAGGAGAGCGGGCATATATGCTAGTGGTCAATGCTTCGAACATCGAAAAAGATTGGAATTGGATCAAAAGTTTTAATACCTATGATACTCAGATGATCAATATCTCTGATCAAACCTCATTATTAGCGGTTCAGGGGCCAAAGACGGCAGAAGCATTACAACCCTTAACGGATGTGGATTTGGCAAATATGAAATATTACACTTTTACTAAAGGGACCATGGCTGGCATCAAAAATGTTTTGATCTCCGCAACTGGTTACACGGGCTCCGGTGGAGTTGAATTATATGTCAATAATGAAAATGCACCAGCCTTATGGGATGCCGTGATGCAGGCTGGAGAAGCATATGGTATAATTCCAGTAGGTTTAGGTGCGAGAGATACACTCAGGTTAGAAATGGGGTATTGTCTTTATGGTAATGATATCAATGATAAAACTTCACCTCTGGAAGCAGGCCTTGGTTGGATCACGAAAACCAAAAAAGAGAATTTTAATAATATCGAAACCTTTCGCAAGCAACGTGCTGAAGGGATAAGTCGAAAATTAGTTGGTTTTGTCGTCTCAGATCGCCGGGTACCGCGTCATGGCTATTTAATTGAAAATGCAGCTGGTGAAACGATTGGTGAAGTGACCTCTGGGACTTCTTCTCCATCTTTAGGGTATCCTATCGGTATGGGCTATGTACCAAAGGCTTATGCTGGTGTAGATACTGAAATTTTTATCGTCGCAGGTAAGAAAAAGCTGGCTGGGAAAGTGACAAAATTACCTTTCTACAAACCTTTGTAAATAACTGTAGCGTCAATTTTTTTTCGAAAAAAGCAATTTTTTCGAAACAAATAGGCCTAGATTTTGATTTCTTAGATGTTAGTACTTTCAATATGTTTTGAAAGTTTGTAGCTAGTTTTTTCATTATAGGGATTAAAAATATCGACTGATGCAGGTTAAGGAAGGCAAAGATAAGTTTATTAAAGCATGGGGAACCCTAGGTACCAACTGGGGAATTAACCGTACAATGGCACAAGTCCATGCCTTATTACTAATTACTCCGGAACCACTATGTGCAGAAGAAGTTCGTCAGCAGTTGCAAATTTCAATGGGTAATGCCAATATGAATTTACGGGCACTTATTGATTGGGGACTAGTACATAAGGAATTGAAGCCCGGGGAACGAAAGGAGTATTTTGTTGCGGAAAAAGACATGTGGGAAGTAGTTAAGCGGATTATTATTCAGCGGAAGAAAAAAGAGCTGGAGCCGATGCTCAAAGTATTAGATGAGTTGTCAAGTGTAGAAGGTGGGTGCCAATATTCAGAAGAATTCTGCCAGATTATTAAAGATATTAAACTGTTCTCCGGAAAAGCTGACCAAACACTAGATAAATTGGTAAAAGCGGATGCGAATTGGTTCGTAGGTACATTTATGAAAATGATCTAGTGGTTCTAGAATGAAATAAAAACGCCGACTTGGGTTGCCGAGTCGGCGATTTTATTTTTCAATACTTAAAAC
>CBDUIU010000009.1:0-20196 GCA_965367335.1 uncultured Saprospiraceae bacterium | reverse complement strand
GATATTTCAGTGAAAATTTAACTATGTTCATACTTTCAAATTAGACAAAAAACTTATTTTGAGGTATGAAAAATTATATCTATTTACTTCTGCTTTTTTGTATTGTAGCGTGTACACCTAAAGCCACCGATACTGAAACGTTGCCAGGAGCTTACGATATATTTAGTGATTCAAAACGACCTAAGAATATCATTCTTATGATTGGTGATGGTATGGGCTTGTCACAGATCACTGCGGGGATGTATAAAAATGGGAATCAACTTAACCTGGAACAATTTCCCGTAATAGGTCTTCATAAAGCACATGCTTTTAATGATTTAATTACCGACTCTGCCGCAGGAGCTACAGCATTTGCCTGTGGTGTTAAAACTTATAATGGAGCTATCGGAGTAGGATCTGATACGGTAGCTAGAATTACTATTTTAGAAGAACTCGAACAAATCAGCTTTGCAACAGGGATGATCTCTACTTCGAGTATAACCCATGCAACTCCTGCTTCCTTTATTTCTCATCAGCCTAGCCGTACGATGATGGAGCCCATCGCAGCTGATTTTCTCAAGACAGATATTGATTTATTTATTGGTGGAGGAAAAAAGTATTTTGATGGGAGAGGATCAGATGATCGCAATCTTTACCAAGAGCTTGAGGCTAAAAACTATTTTGTAAGCGACTACCTCGATAAAGATCTACAGGATATTTCTCCTATAGCTCAAAAAGGTTTTGCTTATTTGACCGCATATGACCAACCTCTTCCTGCTATGCAAGGTAGAGACTATTTACGCCCTGCGTCTCAACTTGCACTTCAATTTCTACAATCACGTTCTGAAAAGGGATTTTTTCTCATGATCGAAGGTGCTCAAATTGATTGGGGAGGGCATGCAAATGATTCGGATTATATTATCAAAGAGATGATCGAATTTGATCATGCTATTGGGGATGTGCTCCGCTTTGCTCGTGCAAACAGTGAAACGCTGATCATTGTCACCGCAGATCATGAAACAGGTGGTTATGCTATTCTCAAAGGCTCTACGATGGATACTATCAAAGGGGCTTTTACGTCGGACTACCATACGGCCACTATGATCCCAGTGTTTGCTTATGGCCCTCAGTCTCAGCTTTTTAATGGTATTTATGAAAATACTGAGATTTATAATAAAATGAGAAAAGCTTTAGGATTGCAGTGAATTCCATGCATAGAAAGATAATATAATGGTATTTGACTTTTGTCCAGTATCAAATTACCTTAAATCCTCATTTACAAATTTCATTACCAATACAACGGTTTCTGGCCGACTAAAGGAAATCTTCATCTCTTTCTGAAGAATTTGCATGATTTCATCATATTCCCCAAATATTTGGGTGCTCATGCTATTGGTTTTTACAGTTATATTGGAAAACTGATTCAGCCTTTGAATAAAATCCAGGATTGCATTACCATAATTCGTATCCAGCGGATATTTACTAATTTCAATAGAAACACGCATATTTTTTCCTGTAAAGATAAGTCTTGAGAAGTTATTAGTCTAAAAAATCATATTTCCGATCGGTGGATGTGGCGAATATTCGGTATTCCGTACAGAATTAGCTAATTTTGTATGTTATTAATTATAAACATTCTAGGGTAAAGTTATTATGTGGGTAATGATGCTTTTTCTAAATGTCAATGAAACACTATCCATAACGCCTGGTATACTAAACATACTAGAGATCTAAGAACCAGTCTATGGCGGCGAAAAAAAAGAAAGGCAGTAGTGGCTTTGGTCAACTATTATTGAATTTGGGCAAGAATGATGAACGCATCCCTAAGCTGTTTGGGATTCTGTGCCTCTTCTTTGCGTTCTATCTGTTGATAGCCTTTTCCTCGTATTTAATTACTTGGAAAGTTGATCAGGATTTAGTCTTGCATTCCTCCTGGACACGCATCTGGAGTGATGAATACGAAATGGCTAATTGGCTGGGTAGGCTTGGTGCTGTTATCTCTAATTTCTTTTTCTATTGGGGCTTTGGCCTTCCTTCCTTCATCTTTGTATTTCTTTTTTTCCAAATTGGTATGGGGCGCATTCGCCGTCAAAGCTGGCGCGAACAATCCGAATTAATTTGGAATGCCATTCTAATGCTTCTTTTCCTTTCCATTCTATTGGCTTTTGTTTTTCGTGAATCTGAATTTCCCTGGGGAGGCGCTTTTGGTAGCCAGGTAACAGAGTGGCTCATTCGGTTTGTTGGAATAATTGGAACAGTTGCCTTGTTGGTATTCGTGGTGATGGGTTTTGTCGTTTGGGTGTTTAATCCAAATCTTCATGACCTTACCTACGGCAAACTCATCTATAAAACTAAAGTTTTAATTCGAGATTTAAGTGGGGGGCGACTCTTTAAAAGGCCCGGCCCCGTTCCGATTTCCATTCTGGAAGAAGAAGAAAATAATAATGTTCCACTACGACCAAAAGGCCTGGCAAAGCTTGATAAGCCTGATCGCGGAACAATCAACCCTTTTGAAATTGTAGACCCTACAGCAAGTTCCGATGTGCAGGCTCCGACGGAGAGCAGCGGGCAGCAAGAGCAAACTAAAGATGGGCAATTAGCATTTGAACTTCCGGGAAAAGAAAAACGCGAAAAACTGGAAGCACTAAAACCGGGCTCAAATGACCTGGAAATCTCCGAAACGATAGAAGAGAAAAAAGTTGAGCTGGAAGATGCTGAACAAACAGATTTTCCGGCAACAGCAAATACGGATCTTTCCCGAATGACCCAAAACCAGGATTTGGGTGAGCCTTATGACCCCACTTTAGAGCTGTCTACCTATGAATATCCAGTCACTTCTTTATTAGTGGATTATGATACCGACAAGTTCGAAATTGACCGGGCGGAGTTAGAGCGCAATAAGGATCAAATTGTCGAAACACTACTAAACTATAAAATTGAAATCACAAAGATCAAAGCAACAGTTGGCCCAACCGTTACACTATACGAAATTGTTCCAGCTGCCGGAGTGAGGATTTCGAAGATCAAAAACCTGGAAGATGATATTGCACTTTCTCTAGCTGCTCTAGGAATTCGGATTATTGCACCTATTCCTGGTAAAGGTACCATTGGTATTGAGGTGCCTAATCAAAACAAGGCTATTGTTTCACTCAAAGAATTATTGCTGACAGAGAAATTTAAGCGGGCAAAAATGGACTTGCCGATTGCTTTAGGTAAAACTATTTCTAATGAAGTCTTTGTGGCGGACCTGGCTAAAATGCCTCACTTGTTGGTAGCAGGTGCCACTGGACAGGGTAAGTCTGTAGGTATCAATGTGATTTTGATGTCGTTGCTCTATAAAAAACACCCTTCTCAGATCAAGTTTGTTCTAATTGATCCTAAAAAGGTGGAATTGTTCCCGTACAGTGCTATTGAGAATCATTTTTTAGCCTATTTGCCGGGACTGGATGAGCCAATTGTAACCGATACAACTAAGGTGGTCCATACCCTCAACTCTTTGACCATTGAGATGGATAACCGTTACAACCTGCTAAAAAAAGCGCAGGCTCGTAATATCACTGAATACAATAAGAAATTTGTAGCACGTAAACTCAATCCAGAGAAAGGCCATCAATTTATGCCTTTCATTGTTCTGGTAGTTGATGAGTTTGCCGACTTGATTATGACTGCTGGCAAGGAGATTGAACACCCCATCGGTCGTTTAGCTCAATTATCCAGGGCGGTGGGCATTCACCTCATCATTGCAACGCAGCGGCCATCGGTAAATATCATTACCGGAGTTATTAAGGCAAACTTCCCGGCGCGAATTGCTTTTCGCGTGACTTCAAAAGTGGATTCGCGAACTATTTTGGATAGCGGCGGGGCTGATCAATTGATTGGTAGAGGAGATATGTTACTTTCCTTCGGCAGCGACCTGATTCGCTTGCAATGTGCTTTTGTGGATACCCCTGAAGTAGAGTCAGTCATTGATTTTATTGCCAAACAGCCAGGTTATCCTGAACCTTACTTTCTTCCAGAATTTCACGGTGACGACGAGATCGGCGCCGGAGCAACTGCTTTCAAATTATCAGAACTAGACGATATGTTTGAGGATGCTGCCCGCTTGGTAGTATCTAATCAGCATGGATCTACTTCTATGATCCAACGTCGATTAAAGCTTGGTTATAACCGTGCCGGACGGATCATGGATCAGCTCGAAGCCCTCGGTATGGTTGGCCCCAGTGAGGGTAGTAAAGCCCGGGAAGTACTCATATATGATGAGATAGAATTGGAACGATATTTGGAAGATATTAAGAACAGGAAATAGGAGGCATCCTTGCCTTTTAGCAAGGAGCGTAAGCCTAACGGGTCTTGGATTCGTTAGGTTTTTTCATTTTAGGTCACTCTTCCAGGCATCCAATCAAAATATAGCTCAGTATATGGGCTATCGATGTACCGGACAACATTCTCATTAACACATCTTTAACCCCATCCCCATTGTTTAAGCAACCCTTAACGCCTTACCTTTGTTATACCGTAAATAAAAGGGCTACGCAAAGCGTTATCCTTATGAACAAAACCAACCGTATGAAAAAGTTAAGCTGGTTATTAATGATGGCAATGATTTCCTGTAGTATTTTCGCTCAGGAAACGGCAGACAAAGAGGCTAAACGCATTTTAGAAAAAATGCGTCAACAGTATGAAAGTTATGATGCTGTTGCGGCAGATTTCACGCTGACGATTGAAATTCCTGAAATGGACAAGGAGGTGCAAGAAGGAAAAATCATTCAAAAAAATGAACAGTATAAATTGGATTTACCGGACCAGGCTGTCATTTGTGATGGTAAAGTGTTGTGGCTACATTTAAAGAAAAACAAAGAGGTTCAAATTAATGATGTAGAAGAAGAAGCTACTGATATTTTATCGCCTAAGGATTTACTGCGCATGTATGAAAAAGATGACTATTACTATGCGCTAACAAATGATGATTATGAAGGGAAAGTGGCTATTCAACAAATTGAATTCAAACCTTCTGATCGAGATTCTGAAATTGCCAAGCTTCGGTTGACAATCAATAAAAGCAATATGCAAGTACGTCGAATTCAAGCTTTTAATAAAGATGGATCGCGTTACACTTTAGAAGTAACCGGCTTTCAAACTAACCCAAAAGTTGATGCAAATACTTTTGTATTTAATAAGGCAGATTATCCAGGAGTGAGAGTAGAAGATCTACGGATGTAGTCTATATGATATAATATTTTGATTATCTGAAAAGCCACTTTGAATTCAATTGTTTTCAAGATGGCTGTTTGTTGTCTATTTGAACACTGATTTATCTAGGGAATTTAATGGTCATCAAATCGTCCAGGCTTCTAAAAAAGAAGCAATTTTTCGATCATTTGCTAACCTTGGTACTTTGTTTTGTCCACCCAACTTGCCCTGTGATTTCATGTAGTTTCGAAAAGCATCTTTTTTTAAGGGTCGGATTTTTAAGGGTTGTAATATAGATCCCTTGATCAAATCCTGATAATAGATGTTTTGTTCTATCATTTGCATATTTACTGCGTTAGCAAAATCATCCAGGTTCCGAGGTACTTCATTAAACTCAACAAACCATTCATGATACGGAAGTCCTCCCTCTGGTGGGTTAACCTGAGGAGCAACACTAAACTCCACAATTTGTAATCCATTACTTTTTGCCGTACGCAACATGGCAGCTTCTACCTCCTTGCCAATTACATGCTCTCCAAAAGCAGAAATAAAGTGTTTGGTACGTCCGGTAACAATGAGGCGATAAGGGCTTTTGGAAACAAATTCTACAGTGTCGCCAATATTATAACCCCATAGGCCGGCATTGTTGTTTAGGATAATGGCATAATTAACTCCTAGTTCAATTTCACTTAGGCTAAGCCGGGTTGGATTAGAATTAAAGATCTCCTCAGCTGGAATAAACTCGAAGAAAATACCATCATTGACATTAAGGAGCAATCCTTTCTCACCTTGTTCATCCTGAAAGGCAATAAAACCCTCTGAAGCAGGATAGGTTTCTACGCTATCAATTCGTTTGCCGACAAGTTGTTCGAGGCTATCACGGTAAGGCTCAAAATTAACTCCACCATAGACAAATACGGAAAATTTAGGAAAGAGCTCTTTAATAGTTTTTTTACCACTTACTTCAAGAAGTCGCTCATAATACATTTGCACCCAGGGCGGGATTCCACTGATGAGCCGCATGTCTTGATCTATTGTTTCTTCTACAATTTTCTCTAATTTATCTTCCCACTCCTCAATACAATTAGTTTCATAACTAGGTAATTGATTGGTCCGTAACCAGCCAGGTACTTGATGATTTACTATGCCGGATAATCTTCCCGTATGAATATCGCCGGTTTTTTCTAATTTAGGACTCCCCGAAAGGAAAATCATCTTCCCATCTAGAAATTTACCTTTTCCAGTACGTGCATAGTAATTGAACAAAGCATTCCGTGCAGAACCAAAGTGATTGGGAAGGCTTTCCTTGGTTAATGGAATATATTTGACACCAGAGGTGGTTCCGGATGTTTTTGCAAAATACATAGGGCGTCCTTTCCATAACACGTCCTCTTCTCCACTAATAATTCGATCAATATAAGGCCGGTGCCCTTCGTAATCTCGAACCGGAACCAGGTCTTTAAATGCTGCGTAAGATTTTATTTTACGAAAATGATGATCCTTGCCAAAAGCAGTCTTTTTTGCCCCCATAATCAGCTGTTGGAAAATCTTTTCTTGTGCTGAGGGTGCTTCCAGTGACCAACGACGGATATCACGAGCGATTTTATTAGCAAAGGGTTTTATTAAGCGAGACTTGAATCCCATAGGATGTTATCAATTAGAGGGCGACTTCAGTGGAAGCCAAGTAATTCAATAATAGAGATAGGTGTTTGGTAAGTTTTACAAAAAATAGAGGATTAAATTTAGGAAAAATTCTCCAACTCACTTGTATCTTGTGAAAAAATCTATATGTCCATTCAACCTATCTCTATTCAACGAATCAGTAAGCAGGGAATTGCTACGTTAAATGATCATCTGGCAATTGAAGAGCCCTTAGAAATCCGTCTGGCCTGGGTAAAAGAGGGGGTACACCAAACGCGTAGTATATCGATTACCATGAGAACGCCCGGGCAAGATGAAGAGCTGGCCTTGGGGTTCTTGTTTACGGAAGGAATACTTTCAGGTCAAGCCCAGCTAAAAGCTGTTGAAGCTCAGTTACTGGAGCAAGCAGTTTTGGTTGAGCTTGAAGCAGGAGAAATTCCTGATATTGATCGTTTGGAGCGCAATTTTTATATGACTTCGAGCTGTGGCGTATGTGGTAAAACGTCAATTGATGCGGTATTCAGCCATAAATTACCCAAAATGCCTGAGGCAATGCCTATTGTTAAATCCGCATTGATTCAACAATTACCGGCACAACTAAGGTCAGCTCAACAAGTATTCGACCAGACGGGTGGCCTCCACGCTGCGGCCTTATTTCATCCACATGGGGAGTTGATTTTCTTGCGAGAAGACATCGGAAGGCACAACGCTGTAGATAAAGTAATTGGTGCTGCATTACAGCGTGATTTAATTCCTCTGGGAGATTATATCTTATTGCTCAGTGGGCGGGCGGGGTTTGAATTGGTTCAAAAGTCAGTGCTGGCAGGAATACCTATTGTAGCTGCAGTGGGAGCACCTTCCAGTTTAGCTGCTCAGTTGGCAAAAGAGGCAGGGATAACTTTGTTAGGGTTTGTAAAAGAAAGTGGATTTAATATTTACTGTGGAGCTGAAAGGATACGAGTGATACCATAAGGATTTTATTGTACTAACCTTGAGTTTTAGGGTTTAAGAAAAAATATTTAGCGTTTTTAACTGTCACAAAAATAGTTGTTGATGAATATGTTTTAGCACCTTGGGGCATCGCATTTGTAATGTTGAGAGATACCTGCATAGACACACAAGTTAATTGTTAATGGCCTCCCACTTCAAATTGCTAAATTCATAATCCCGACATGAAACAAATTTCCCAAATAAAGCATATTCTAGCCAATAAATTACAGATCATTGAGTCTTCCTTAGAGCTCAGGATAAAATTAAACCTTCAAGTTATTGACTCGCTTACTAAGTTTTCGGGTGCTTGCACTCAGGTAGTTTCTACTTCAGAAGATCGATCGATGTCAGTACGGGCACAAGTAGATAAATCTGAAGATGTCATCAATCAATGTTATCAGGCAATTCAAAAACTTCGCTTATTAGAAAATGCCCTTCCTTATGTAGAATGTGCAACCGCCTTAAAGTTGTATCAAGAATATTCCGAACTCAGTCTCCAGGAATTTAAGCAAATTTTATCTGTTGAGCTAAAACGACATGGATAAGTTGCTATTGGGCAGTTATCAAATTGCCAATCACTCGAATACAAGGGTTCCACTCTTAAATCTTCCTTTGTCGGTTTCAATACGGTAGAAAAAAAGGCCTCTACTTAAGTGATTTCTATCTAGGGTGTAAACCTCTTGACTAAGATTACTTTGTTTAAACACTTGGCGGCCTAATGCATCAAATAGGGTCAGATTATAATTACCCACATCAACAGGTAACGTAAAGGTGACTGTAGATTGTGCTGGATTTGGAAAAACAGCAATATCCGAAAGTTCATTGTTAAATTCCTTAGTGCCAGTTGATAAAGTAACCCCAGTTGTATCAGTTAGGAACATGACAACCAGTACCATCATCTCATCATCTGAGGTTAGACCAAAATTTACAGAGGTAGGTCCTTCATTGACCCATTGTGCCCGATGCAAAAGACCGTTGGAAAAATCCATCTTTAGTGGTAAAAATGGCTCAAAATAGAGAATTGGAATATGTTGGTAATCAAAGTTAGGACTGACACAATCCGGAACTCCTTGTGGGCAGGATGCATCGTAAAGCAGCTCCGTAGCTTGCCGGTTTTCTCTGCGAAATACCTTATAATCTCGACCGTATTTGTGTGTATGCCCCATAAGCGCCCAAATAAAAACATCCCCCAGGTCATAATTAACTACTTGTTCATGTGTGATCCTGTCCCCATTATTAGGGATTGGGATATTTGTATTTGCAATTAGTTCGGTATGCATGATCTGTTCTGCGGATCCCGCTTCTGAAGTATAAATATTAATATAGGCTTCGGCTTTGTAGGTGTTGGTAGAAGAGTAATTAATATAGTGCGTATTTAGGTCCAATACTCTGTCTTTGTTCCAGGGAAAAGCAGTTCCATCAGGAAGGTTTAGGTTAGTTTGTTCTTGTACAGCAGCGACAAGGCCAATGTCAAAATGAAAGGGATAGGTTCTCAAGCCAGGAGCAACATTCTGGGCAGAGCTGACATTTTTAAAATCATATAAAATAAGATGATGAGAATAATTAGATATTTTGATATCTACACGATTAACATCCACATCCTCAGGTAAATCTAACTCATATTTCTGAAAATATTCTTGCTCATCCCCAGGGTTTCCGGCAGGAGGTAGGAAAAATGGGCCCATTTTTATTTGAAACCCTTCGCTTGGAGCAGGTGCTGGAGGCGGTCCACCTGGAAATGCAGCCAGACCGTTTTTATTATAATAATCATCCACTAATTGTTCTTCAACTACAATTCCATTAACAGGAGCACCATATAATATCCATTGCCTGATCATTTCTTTTTCTACATTCGTAAGTTGATCTTCAGTTGCTGGAGGCATAGTACTTTTTTCATCCGAATGTAGACTGATCGTTTCCTCCAGTCCTTGATTTACTTTACGGAATAGAAAGCTGAGATCCGGGCGTCCCGGATAGATATAATCGTATTTTTTTTGAGCGGCGTGGGTATTAGCAGGAGTTTTTCCCACTATATTATTGAAAACGGCTGTCTGCTTAGCTGTAACACTAGCCCCGCTGCCCTCTAGGTCAAGTCCAGACTGAGGATTGCCATTGCTATGGCAGTTTATACACTTTTGCTGCAGTATGTCATAAACTCTGGCAAAAGTAGATTGAGCACTTAGACAAGGTAGGGTAGATAGAAGAAGGAAAAAAGAGACGTAAATCTGACGAGGCATAATAGAAGTTTTAGTTAGAATGATATTCAATATCCGATTTTTCAAAGAAAAATAAGTTAAAACAATAAAACGATTTTTTCCTATTTAGGTGAATTAACAGCTTATTATACTTTAGTTTTGGCATCCTCGTTAAAACTTAGACATTAACTATTGACACAAACTTGTCTTCATTCAAGTCTTTTTGTATCATTTGCTAAAAAATCGTAATTTTGCACCCTTATGAAAAACAGGTGGTTACCCTTCGTATTATTTGGAATGTTGCTGGTATTTTTACCGGCATGTAAAAATGAGTTTGAGAAAATCCGTGCAAGTGGAGATCAAGATGCTATTTATAAAAAAGCATTTGAATATTACGAAGCAGAGGATTATGTCAAGGCTCAGGCATTGTTTGAGTTGATTATCAGTACTTTAAGGGGTAAAACCCAGGCTGAAAAAGTATATTTCCACTATGCTTATACTCATTATCATCTGCGAAAATATATCTTAGCAGCTTATTATTTTAATAATTTTTCTAATACTTTTACGACCAGTGATTTGAGAGAAGAGGCTGATTTTATGGCTTCTTATTCTAATTATAGGTTATCCCCCTCTTTTCGATTGGATCAGACTTACACCGAAAAGGCCATTGAAGGCTTTCAGTTATTTACCAATACGTATCCAACAAGTGAGCGGGTTGAACAAGCGAACCAGCTAATTGACGAAATGCGGAAAAAAATGGAGCATAAAGCATACATGGAAGGCCAGCTCTATTATGATCTTAAATACTATGAATCCGCTACTCAAACGTTTGATAACTTGCTCAAAGAGTACCCTGAATCTAAGGATGCAGAAAAAGTAAGACTTTTATCAATCAGAGCTACGTATCAATTGGCAGAAAATAGCATTTATACTCGCCAGGAAGACCGGTATCGGGAGGCCAATAAAAAAGCGAAGGATTTCTTAGCCAAATACAAAAAAAGTACGTACAAAGAAGAAGTTGAATCGATCTTAAATAATTCAGATAAGCAATTAAAACGTTTCACGAAATGAGTGATATCAAAACACAAGTGCAAGGCCTTGAGCCAAACGTTCAGGCGCGTGATGTAAAAGGCCTGGCAAAAGACACTGGTAATATCTACGAAACCATTAATGTTATTGCCAAACGTGCTCGCCAAATCAGTGTTGACCTCAAGCAGGAATTGCACAACAAGCTGGATGAATTTGCTACTTCTTCTGATGCGATCGAAGAGATCCATGAGAATAAGGAACAAATCGAAATTTCCAAGTTCTACGAAAAACTTCCAAACCCAGTTATTATTGCTACCGAGGAGTTCATCAACAATAATATTTACTATCGGTATAAAGATGAGCGGAGAAGAGATGATTAGGCCTTTTTTAAACAGGTCTTTTTAAGAATCACCACTGGGTGAATTTCTACCAGATAACTCTTTTGTACAGGCTGACGACTAGTACTGTTGCTAATCGTCAGCCGAACAAACGCTAATGAATATTCAGGGAAAAAAAATTCTGCTGGGCATTAGTGGCAGCATTGCCGCTTACAAGGCAGCGCATCTTACCCGTCTTTTGATAAAAGCTGGGGCCGAGGTACAAATCTTGATGACCGAAACGGCTACCCAATTTATTACTCCTCTTACACTTTCTACCTTATCTAAACGACCAGTCTACACACAAGTAGCTGCCGAAGAAGGTTGGAATAACCACGTTGATTTAGGTCTCTGGGCTGATGTAATGGTGGTCGCACCTGCCACCTCAACGACCCTAGCCAAAATGGCTATGGCTTTATGTGACAACATGGTTGTTGCTGCATATCTCTCGGCCCGCTGCCCAGTCTTTTTTGCTCCCGCGATGGATCTTGATATGTGGATGCATCCAGCAACTCAACGCAATGTCCAATTGTTACAAAGTTATGGGAATCTACTTATTCCGGTAGGTGATGGTGAATTAGCTAGTGGACTGGTTGGAAAAGGCCGGATGGCTGAACCGGAGGAAATTGTTGCATTGTTAAATGAGCACTTTGCCTCAGGTCAACGCTGGCAAGGTCAGCGGGTTTTAATTACCGCTGGGCCTACTTTCGAAGCAATTGACCCGGTGCGTTTTATTGGTAATCGCTCTTCGGGGAAAATGGGTATTGCTCTGGCGGAGGCAGCTGCTAGCCAAGGGGCTGAGGTTACCTTGATACTGGGACCTACCCACTTACGACCAGAGTTATCTAATATTAAAGTGATCCATGTGCAATCAGCAAAAGAGATGTATGACGCAGCGATGCAGCAAAAAACGGATTATGATGTCGCCATACTCGCTGCTGCTGTTGCTGATTTTCGGCCCAAGACGGCTAAGGATCAAAAAATTAAAAAGAAACCAGGAACAGAGGAAATGACCATTGTTTTGGAAAAAACCATGGATATTGCTGCAGAATTAGGGCAGATAAAAACGGATCAACAACTTCTAATCGGATTTGCATTGGAAACAAATGATGAAATGGCGAATGCCCAAGCCAAATTGAATAAGAAAAACTTTGATTTTATCGTTTTAAATTCGTTGAGAGATGCTGGTGCCGGCTTTAATCACGATACGAATAAAGTTCAGCTCCTCTTTCGCAATGGCAATCACCTGACATTCGTCTTAAAATCTAAAAAAGAAGTAGCATTAGATATCTTGGAGGCAGCCTATTCTATTCGGAAAGATCGTAATTAAACGATTAAGTGCGCCTCATACATAAATCAAATTCATGAATAAACTAATTTATTGTTGCCTGCTAAGTTTTCTTTTTCTATGCAACTGGCAAGTTCAAGCTCAAGAATTGAATGTACGTGTGACTGTAAATACACCTAACCTTCAGTTAGCGGATCCCAAGGTGTTTGCTGATTTACAAGGTGCTATTGAAGATCTATTGAATAATCAAAGCTGGACTGACGATGCTTTTAGATTAGATGAAAAAATTCAGGTGACTATTGCATTAACAATCAAAGAAGAGTTGTCGGAAAAAGACTTTAAAGCGGATATGCAAATTCAGGCAGTTCGCCCTGTTTACAATAGCGGATATGAAACGGTCATCTTATCTCATAATGACAAAGATATCACCTTTACCTATGAGCAATTTCAACCTTTGCGGTTCTCAAAAAACCTCTATGTAGATAATCTAACTTCGATTTTATCCTTCTACATGTATGTGGTATTAGGCTTGGATTATGACACATTTGAACCTTTTGGGGGAGAGCAATATTTCCAGGAAGCACAAAATATTTTAAGTGCCATCCCGGCTAACGTAGCTTCTTCGGTGAAGGGCTGGAGGTCACTGGAAAGTAATAGGAATCGCTACTGGATTATTGAGAGCATGCTCAATCCTCGGGTACGACCTTACCGCCAGGCCATGTATGATTATCATCGTCAGGGTCTTGATATTATGTATGATGATCCAATTGCCGGAAGGGCTGTCATCAATGATGCAATTAAGAAAGTTGGAGAGGTCAAACAGGCTTATCCGCAGGCAATGGTAATACAGATGTTTGCGAATGCTAAGAATAACGAAATTATTGAAATATTTAAAAAGGGAACACGTGCGGAAAAATCCTCAATTAAATCCGTTATGGGCAGAATAGATGCCGCTAATGCAGCGCGTTATCGTAAAGTTGGTAGTTAGTGGAGAAAACAAATGCCTTCTTCCGCTTAGTTCCTAATAACAAAACCATGAATAAAACAAACATATCTAAGGAAAACACAATTAAGACGATAGATAACTTAATGAATAGGTTAAAGTATTGTATCCTGCTTATCGTCTTATTCAGTTCTATTTTTTCCAATTCTCTAACTGCACAAACCTCTACCGCAAAAGACATTGCCAATATCTCCTGGGGCAATCCCTTAAAGGAACCAGCAGGTTCTTTTTTGACTAAAATTATTGGAAGTTCAAGTGAAGGGTTTTATGCTTTACGTCGTAATGACCCAGAGGCATTTTTGTCTAATGGTACACACAAGATAATCCTGGAATACTATGATGAACGGATGCAGCTAAAAAAATCGAGAGAGTCGGCATTAAAATTTAAAAATAAAAAGCTGGAATTTGAAAATGTCTTTATGTTAAATGGCCAGCTTTATCTTTTCTCTTCTTTTAATAATGAAGCAAAAAAGAAAAATTACCTATTTGTCCAGGAGATTAGTTCTAAAAGCCTGACCCCTCGAAATAAATTGAGGATGATCAGCGAAATTGAAACTCGAAATAAAGTAAAGGAAGGAGCTTTTAGTTTTGAATTCTCCGGAGATAGCTCCAAGGTGCTGATCTATTCACAGTTGCCTTATAAGAAAAAGCAACCCGAACGATTTGCACTAAGAGTATATGATCCCAATTTTGAATTGGAGTGGGAAAAAGATATTACCCTTCCATTCAATGATGAGTTTTTTGAAGTAGCGGATTATCAGGTTGACAACCAGGGGAATGTATATTTATTAGGAATTATTTATGAAGGAAATGGACGTCGGGGAATTAAGGATGGAGCAGTCACCTATAAATATAGCATTTTGGTATATCGTGCTGACGGTTCACCGATGGAAGAATATAAAATTGACTTAGATGATAAGTTAATTACGGATATGACTTTTCGAGTCGCTAAAAATGGTCATTTGGTATGCGCAGGGTTTTACTCTTTAAAAAATACTTATAGTGCTAAAGGAACTTGTTTTCTTCGACTTAATCCGCAAACCCAGGAAGTTTATAATGTCAGTTTCAAACCCTTTGATTTTGATTTTTTAACAGCCTATGATTCTGATCGGAAAAGACGAAAGTACAAAGATGCAGAAGAAAGAAATGATAATCGTCGGGCACCGGAACTCTTTCGTTATTCTTTAGATGAATTGATCCTGCGGAGTGATGGAGGTGTGTTGTTAGTAGCAGAGCAATATTTTGTTGAAGAAATTAATCGAACGGATCCATACGCTTTTGGTTATTATAACTATTATAATCGTAGTTACAGACAGGATTATATATATTATTATAATGATATTATCGTAGTTAATATACAGCCTGACGGAGAGGTAGAATGGGTTAGCCGTATTCCTAAACAACAGATATCTCAAAACGATGGTGGCTATTTTTCCTCTTATGCCATGTCGATTGTTAGAGATAAAATCTTCTTTGTATTTAATGATGATTACCGAAACTTTGATGCGAATCGAAAGCGACGGAAGAATAACTTTACGGGACGAGCCTCGGTGATTACTATTGGTGAAGTTCGCAAAGATGGAGAAGTAAGGATTATGCCCTTATTCAATAATAATGAAGCTGATGTTATCACCCGGCCTAAAGTATGCAAACAAGTTGGTAAACGTGAAATGATTGTCTTTGGTGAACGAGGGCGAAATAATCGCTTCGCTTTGCTTGAATTTCTATAGACCCAATACGCTATCATGTCAAAAAAGAAGATTGCCATTTTTGCATCCGGTACGGGAACTAATGCTCAGAAGATAGTTGCTAATTGCCGGAAGTATGAAAATATCGAAGTAGCATTGATCGTCTCAAATAAACCTGACGCAAAGGTTTTGGAATTCGCAAAACAAGTGGGTATTCCCACCTTAATCATCGATTGGCACTCTTTTTACGAAACAGAAGATATTTTAAAAAAGTTTATTACATATTCTATTGATTTTGTGGTGTTGGCGGGCTTTTTGTGGTTAGTGCCCCAATATCTGGTTGCTGCTTTTCCCCAACGCATGATTAATATTCATCCAGCCCTTTTGCCGAAGTATGGTGGTAAAGGAATGTATGGAATGAACGTCCACAGGGCCGTGAAATCTGCGGGAGAAACTGAAACCGGAATTACTATCCACTATGTCAACAAGCATTATGATGATGGTGCTATTGTTTTTCAGGCAACCTGCTCGGTTTCATCGGAGGATACACCTGAAACAATTGCCCGTAAAGTCCAGAACCTGGAACACGAACATTTTCCAAGAGTTGTCGTCGATTTGGTAAAGGAATTAACACACGCTTGAGTAAACGGATGGTTATTTCTGTTGGTAACCTTCATCCTCTTTAGGAAATGAATGTTATTCACGGCATTTTCTGAACAAACCACATTGTACCTACGCCACCATGAAATATATCTTCTCTTGTTTGTTATTCATCTTTGGTTTGTCAATTCTGACAGCCCAGCAAAGCCCTCGTAAATTAGTAAAGCAAGCTGAGGCGGCAATGGCCGCTGCTCAGTATGTGAAAGCTGCGGAAAGCTATGCCCAGGCTTGGAAACAGAAACCGGATAAACTACAGTGGCGTTACCATGCCGGAGTGGCTTACCTCAAAGCAGGAAATTATAAATTAGCGGCTGAGGCATTGTTAGATTGTACTACCATGTCTAAAAGTTTTCCGCTGGTTAATTTATACTACGCCCGGGCATTGAAGCAAAGTAAGGAATATGCCAGAGCCATCCAGGCTTTTAATGTTTTTCTGGAAGAATTTAGTGGCCCTCAACAAGAGAAAATGGGCCGTTGGGTGAAAAATGAAATTGAAGGTTGCCATTTTGCTCAGCAATTAAAGACCGCTTCTGAATCAGGCTCCTCTCTTAAGGCGCAAAGATTAGATGAAATTATTAATACGGTAGACGATGAGTTTGGCCCTGCATTTTTTACCAATGATATTCTATACTACTCTTCAGCCAAATCCGGATCTAATGCTACTATTCTACGATCTCAACGCTTGTCAGGTGACTGGTTAGCAGCGGTTGCTCCCGAATTTCCTAAGATGCCCCTTGGACATTTTTGTCACGGTTCCCTTTCACCAGATCAAAAACGATTTTATTTTACTATTTGTGAAGGTGCTAAAGATTGGGAGTCTGCCGAGGCAGCTTGTGATATTTATGTAACACAATATTCCGGTATAGAGTGGAGTGCTCCGGTGAAGATGAGAGACTATATTAAAATGGATGGGACAACAGCTACCCACCCCTGCGTGGTGCATGTTGATGGAATTGAATTTATTTATTTTTCTACTAATCGGATTGGTGGAAAAGGAGGAATGGATATCTGGTATACCTATCGGTTTTTGGATAATGATGATTTTGATTATGCGCTTCCTCAAAATGCAGGAGGAATAATTAACACACCAGGAGATGAGGTGACTCCTTATTATGATGTCTTTGATAAAGCGCTTTACTTCAGTTCGAATGGCCACCCATCCATCGGTGGGTTTGATATTTTTAAAGCAAGTGGGCAAATGGAAGAATGGGATAAAGTAGAATGGCTTCCATTACCTAATAATAGCCCAGCAAATGATTACTACTTTGTAAAAACACCAGATGGCCAGGATCAATATTTCGTTTCTAATCGCGCAACAGAAGAGAAGAATTCAACTCAAGATGATGATATATTTCACCTTGCCTCAGTTTCTGTTAACCCTAAAGTAAAAGGGAAGATTTTTGCAGAAAATAGCAGAAAAGTGTTGGATCAGATTGAAGTTTCCTTATATGAAATCCGACAAAATGGAAAACGTCGCTTGTTGCAATCCAGAATATCAATGGATGGCAATTATGCTTTTGATTTGATTCCTGGGAAACAATTTCGTATTGAGGTTTTTCGCCTTGGATATCAATTAGGCTTTTATGATTTTGACACAACAGAACTGTTGCCGAATGACCGCTTTGAACAAGATTTTTTTCTGAGCTCCGTTGACGAAGGTGTCCTAGCATCAAGGGATGAACCAGTATTTAACAACGAAGAGCCTGATAATATCATAAATAATCCAGCCGATACTAAAACCCGCCCTAGTCAAAACGTAAATGAATTACCTCAGTTGCCAACTTCGAGACAACGTTATACTCCAAAACATCGAGGTGTATATTACAAAGTTCAACTCAGTGCAATTATCCATTTTGATGAACAAGATCCAACGTTGCGGAGAGTGGCCCAATTTGGCCGTCTGGATTTGGAATACATTCTGGAAAAAGGATGGATTCGTTTATTATTAGCTGATTATTTTACGCTTGAAGAGGCTCAATATGTAATGAAGCAATGCCGCGTGCTAGGATATCCAGATGCATTTATTGTTAAGTATCTAGATGGTAAACGTATGCAGTAAATTTATCAAAACTCTTGATCCTTAAATCAATAAGTTTCCAAACCTTTCATTAAATCCCGCTATTCCTTGTAGCCCTCCTGTATGTAAAGCTAAAATTTGACTACCACGTGGGAAATAATCTTTTTCCGCTAAATCTAAAATTCCATAGAAAAGTTTTCCGGTATAGATGGGGTCTAAGGGAATACCTTGCTCTGTCTTAAAATCATTTATAAATTTGATTAATGCAGAAGACCATTTTGCATAGCCCCCAAAATGGTACTGTGTATTAATGGACCAATTGTTAAATTGTTGTCCTGCTGTTTGTACTAAGAGATTTTGTACTTCATTGGTTAAAAAACTGCCTTTTAGTGACGAAAAGCCGATGATATGAGCGTTTCCCTCTAATCCTTGGATAAGACCCGCAACCGTACCTCCCGTACCAACACTGCAGCACCAATATTCCGGTAATGTAGGTAATTGCTCTTTAACCTCGCGAACAATAGCAGTACAGCCCTCAACTGCAAGTATATTGGTTCCTCCTTCGGGTATAATAAAGACTTCTTTTGAAAGAGCGAATTGGTCTAACAAGGCTTGTTTGTCTCGGTAGGCTTGGCGGCTAACAAAATGTAACTGCATGCCTAGAGCTTGTGCTCGACTTAAGGTACTATTAGTGGCGGCACTTGCTTCTCCACGGACAAAACCATAGGTAGGGATTTTGAGGTAATATCCGCTGGCAGCAACAGCTAGCAGATGATTAGAAAAAGCACCGCCAAATGTAACCAGTGCCTTAGCTGATTGGTGTTGAGCTGCCTGAAGGTTAAGGTAAAGTTTACGCCATTTATTGCCAGAAATTTCCGGATGGATGAGGTCATCTCGTTTAATTAAAACCTGGATGCCTTTTTGCGCTAAAAGCGGTAAATGTATCTCTGTAACTGGAGTTGGCAGTGATTGATGAGCAGCATGTAGAATTGGATTTAACAAAATTTAGGAGTTGTGACGCTCAAATTCAAGGACTTTGGCATTAAAATTGATACATATTAGTTTATTATACATATGGTTTACTGCACTTCTTTACTTTACTCCCCCTTGCAAAGATAAAATAAGAAACTGGAGGTCCAGTGTGGATCTTTTTGAAATAATCAAAGGTTACTTTTTTATCTAACACATGTATAAAACACACATATTTTAAATAACACTCTGAAACACCTATTAAATCCAGACGACATGAAAAAGCAAAAGGTCAAAATTGGTCAAGTAACAGTAAAGAACTTTATCAATACTACAAAAGCTGCTGTTAAACCTAAAGTTAAGGTAAATGATGGTGGTTACGTTTGGGTAGGCTAGTATAAATGTAGCAGGGATAATATCCCTTTAATATAAAAACAATAGTCTTTATTCTGAGTTTATTCAGAATTATAAAAAAAGGCTCGTTCGATTAAATACCGAAACGAGCCTTTTTGTTTTTCATTCCATTCTAATACCCCCAAGACCAGCCGAATTTGAATTTTAACTCTCCGTAAACAACGGATAAATCGCTATCCTCAAATTCATTTTGGTCTACGCCATTGACAAAACGATAACCCCCTTCGGCACTTAAATGAAACCAGCGAAAGATATTGATATTAATCCCGGCTGAAGGCTGAATAACGTAAATGTTGTCTTTTATACCTTCAAACCGAAGATGACCAGTGCCGGTGTGCAAATTAATCATAGGGTGAATTACTTTGTTTTGTTTAAACGCATACCCCAGCATTAATCCATTAAATTTCATGTCTACATCAATCAGTTGATTAGCAGCACCTTCAAGTTGCACTTCATCTTGCAATGACATGCCCCCCCAGCCAATAAATAAGCTTCGATTGAACTCTAAGCCGCCAAAACCTCCACGGAACAAAGCGTTATCACCATCAAAAGAAGCAATGCTGGTCAATGGACCACCCCAGGCTCCAGTTAAATCAAAGCCACCTACTCCGAAAATGGTTTCTTCACGTTGTGCAAATGAAAAAGTAAGACAAAAAATAAGTAGCATAAAGCTTAGATAATATCTTTTCATAGGTTTTGTATTATTTTTACAAATGAGTAGAATGGACTGTTTACGATCGGTTGCAAGGAAATAAG
>CBDUIU010000008.1:0-20266 GCA_965367335.1 uncultured Saprospiraceae bacterium | reverse complement strand
TAAATGGCGTTTTATGTACGTGAATGCCTCCTAGTCCATAACAGCTGCCCTCATCTGCATCCAACACCAATGAAGGATGTACCTCAAAACCTGATTTATTCGTCTTGACGCCTACGTAGCCTAGTTCCTCGCGTTTCATATTGGGGGGGAAACTCAAAGTACTACTATCACTAATGACCAAAATGTTTTTTCCTTTGACCTCTCCGTCATTCAACTGGTTCCACTGATCAACCAATGATTTAGGTCCTACACTCGAGTTATTAATAAAACGACTAAAGCGGCGCTCTTCTCCTTCATTATTCGCTAATTGTCGTATCACTAAGCTATAACGTACTACCAGCCTAGCTACTAATACACGGAAGGCATTATCTAAACGCGCATCTCCGAATAAACTTTCTGAATATTTCTTTCCCATGATCGAAGATAACAAACTTGTCAATGATCATTTTGACTTTGTGTCGGTACCGTAGGGTCTAACACCCCGTAGGGTCTAACACCTTGGTACCTTCTCCGACTCTCAATACTGACTAATATCATCACTAATCCTAACATTCATCATTCCCTAAATGCCCTTTCGTTTTTATCTTTGTTTGATACATCTTTTTTAAAACACATTTAGTATTTTGTAAACCCCAATTTTCACTACAATTTAGAAGTATGAAAAGTCTTTACTCCCTGGTGCTTTGCCTTAGTCTAGGTTCAAGTCTCTTCGCCCAATCCCATACCGCATCCATTAATATACTTGACGATATTGCCTCCGGGTCCATCCTTGTTACCCATTCTACCCTCGATATCGGTCAGATCGAAAATGCTTTTGATGGTATCCAGGGTCCACCCGTGGCTCGGTCAGCGAATATCAATCCGCTGGTGGTGACGCTGGAGTTCAAGTATACCTTTACCCTGAATTCCACCGGTGTTTATACGGACAATATCGAATCTGGTAATTGGACGATCGAGTCGGCTGAAACCCAAGCAGACCTGGATAACAAGACGGGGACGTATCGCTTGTTAATAGATCAACTCCCTTATAATACCCAAACGCCTACTTCACGCAATGTATCCGCTACCGGCCGCTTCCTTCGGTTGACTATGCTTCGGCTAACTGGCGATGGCTACGTTCACCTCAACGAATGGATGGTTGACGCTACCCGCGATTATTCCAAATTCTGTATGCGTCCCGGCCAGGTACGCTTGATTCCCAACGGTAAGTTTAAACCCAGTTGGGCGATCTCTGATGACCACAACAATGAAAGTAGCATCGATCCTATAGGCGCTACCTGGATTTCCTCCAATCCCGCCATTGTAACAGTGTCTCCGGATGGCGAATTTATCTCCCAGGGACCACTGGGTCAAAGCACCATTATCGCTGAATGGAATGGGCTGAAAGATACTGCGGTAGTAAAAGTTGTAAATGACTTTGAATCACCACTAGCAGATTCCCGGGAAGTAAAAGTGGCTGTAGTGATTATTGATCCTCAGATACCGGCAGCAGGAAACCGTACCTTTTCTGAAGTCTTTTGGCCAGGCCTGGGTGGCCCGGATAAACTAAATCAACAAGTGCTGGATTCCATGTTTTCCATCACTGATGGTGTATTGGATTACAAAGTGGTTGAAACCCATCGTACCGACAATTTTTTCAACCTCTTCGGTGGTAGTCGCTTAACGGTTGACTCCCTCTACCGATTATTTTTGGAACCAGGATGGACAACTTTACGAGCAGTTTCTGAGCAACAAGGTGATTCTAAATTTCAGTATAACGAATTGCTGGAGGCTTTTAATCTTTGTGAAAAAAGCAATAACAAACAAATTGATGAGGTATGGGTATGGGCCATGCCCTTTATTGGAATGTATGAAACGAATATGACAGGGGAGGGGGCTTTCTGGATCAATGGCCCGGTGATCCGCGACAATGATTGCGTGGATCTGTTGACGATTTCCGGCTTTAATTATCAACGGATTGCGGGTTGTGCCTTGCACAATTTTACTCACCGAATCGAGACATCCATGTATCGATTGTTTGGCTCGGTACGGTATACTGCCAATGATCCCCCCTATCCGGCAGGTGAAGAAAAAAATGCTTTGCAAAAGTTTATGTCTTATGAATTTATTGAACCCGGGGATGCGCATTTAGGCAACAGCCATTTTCCACCCAATGGAACTGAAAATTACGATTACGACAACTTAAACCCGGTAACCTCCTTTGCGCCTAATTGGAAACGGTATCCATATCTTTTTGAAGAAACGACAACCATCGATTGTTCTGCCTGGGGCTGTGAGCGAGATTGTGGCCAGAATTATTGTAGCTGGTGGATGAGCCATATCCCAAAATATAAATGTAAAGACCAAAATGGAATCCTTAATAACTGGTGGACTTATGTAGTTGATTTTAATGAAGGTAAATTGTTGGCACAACAAACTTCCGATTGTGATTGTCAATTGTTTGAAGAGGAGCCACCGCCGCCGGTTGTCTGTGATGCAAAAGGAGATTTTCCCTGGCATGAATGGATCGCAGAAGTTAGATTGGGGCAAACGATGTACCCCTCCGGAAAAAGCCAATACAGTGACTTTACCGACAAAATTTTTACCCTCGAAAAAGGTGATCAAGTGAATATTGCCGTGACTGCCGGGTTTAGCTATTATACCTATAATGAGTACGCCCGGGTTTGGGTGGACCAAGACCGGGATGGTATATTTACGGCTGCAGAGTTGATCAATGAAAGCCTGATTCCAAAGCCACCTGATGGTACCCCCACCACTCAGGAATTCATGAACTTCGCCTTGCCAACTACACTGCCGGCTGGTTCTTACACCATGCGGGTAGCAATGAGGAGAGCAGTCTTTCCGGAGCCTTGTGGCACCTTTGATTTTGGCGAAGTCGAAGATTATACACTGGAATTGGTAGAGCCGACAAGCTGTACGCTCACACCCATGGTGTCCAATATTTCTTGTTCCGGAGATCGGGTAGATTTTACTTTCCAGGTAGATGCCGTCAATGGTAGTACTTCTGGTTGGATCGGCTTTTGGCCACCTTTTTCTCCAACAGGTTTCCCAACGATTTATATGGGGCAATATGGAGAAGCTTACGACCTCAGTGTATTCAAAGGTACGGCAAATAGTCTATCATTGAGTGTTTCCAATCAAGGGGCTGAATCTTGCCCAGTAAGTTTTACTGTTGACTGTCCTGTGATTCCTCCCGGGCAATATTGCGAGAGTTCTGGTGATTTTCCCTGGCATGAGTGGATTGCCGGTGTGAAATTGGGGAACTTGGATCATACTTCAGGGAAAAGTAAGTATTCCGACTTTACCGCTCAAACTATTGAAGTCATTGCGGGTAGTCCGATGCCAATTAGCTTAACAACTGCTTTCAGCTATTATACCTTTGATGAATATTGGAAAGTATGGATCGATTATGACCAGAATGGCATATTTGACGAGGCAAGCGAAACTGTTGTAAGTGCGGTGCGCAACCGCCCTCCGGATGGAACGCCAACGGCTATGCTCAATACGACGGCATTTATCAAGGGTGGTTTCAGCCAAAGTTTCACCACCCGGATGCGGGTAAGTATGAAAAGAGGAAGCTATCCAACCCCCTGTGAAACTTTGCCTTTTGGTGAAGTAGAAGACTACAGTATTCGTATTGTTAGAACAGGCGGGCCTGCGCTGGCGGATTTGAGTGCTTCCAATTTCCAGGTTGTCGCTAGTGGAAAACAAGGTGCTGTCATTCCTTTTACTTTTGACCTTAATAATACCGGGTACTCCATTGCCTCCGGTGATTATTCCATTGGTGCCTATCTGAGTACAGACCAACAATTTAGCACTGATGATGTCCTGGTGGGCACCATTCCCACCGGAAATACGCCGATCGGAACCATTCCTGATGTGCCGGGTGCGATCACGGTGCCCGTTGATCAAGCTGAGGGAGATTATTACCTCATCCTGTTTGTCGATGATTTGGAAGAAATTTTAGAATCTAATGAGTTAAATAACAAAAGCTACTTGCCCTTTAGCGTGACCAGTGGTACGGGAATACCTAATTGTCTATCTCAATCCGATTTTCCCTGGGAAGAATGGATTGCCGGGGTCAAAATCGGAGCGATAGAAAATCGTTCAGGTAAAAGCCCTTATAGCGATTTTTCCAACATTGTATTTCCATTGGAAAAAACTGTGGAAACCCAGCTGGAATTGACAACAGGTTTTAGTTATTATACGGCTGATATGTTTTGGAAAATATGGATTGATTATAATCAAAATCAGATATTTGAGGAATCAGAAGAACTTTTTACACAGGTAGTTCTTCCTCGCCCTACAGATGGCACACCCACGGCCAAAGTTGTAGCAGTAGCCAGCGTACCAGCAACCGCGCTCAATGGAGCGACCAAAATGCGGGTGTCGATGAAAAAAGGTGGCTTCCCATTTCCTTGTGAAACTATCCAGCGTGGAGAAGTAGAAGATTATACAGTTGTTATTGGAGTTGCGCCTATTGCTGCAGTGGGTAGACAAAAAAATGCGGAGGCTATACAGGACAAAGCTAATGGATTTCAGCTGATGCCCAATCCGGCAGGAGAGGAGGTCCGATTGATTTTTGGAAATAATTATTTAGGAGAAAACCTTAAGATCCGAGTGATGAATCAAATCGGACGTATCGTGTTAGAAAAACCTATATCCGAGCTGCAAGTCAACGCTGAAACGATTGACCTGAGCCGCTTTACGAATGGCATCTATCAGGTAATGATTGATTGCCCGGGTAAGCGAAACGTCACGCGGAAATTAGTAGTCGCCAGGACGTATTGATCTCGTGAGCAGCTGGTTGCCAGGACGCTGGAAGTTAACAGACTGTGTTTATCTTGAAGCTGTTAATTGGAGCCATTGCGTCCTGGCGTCCTTGCTAATTATTCCATTTTGTTTTCCAGAGCCTCAGGGTCTGGCTTTAAGAATATACTTTTAAAACATGATCATTTTCAGGCAACGTTGCAACGAGCGGTACTTAGTTCCTATCTAAACAACTGTAAGCTCCAGAAATCATTCGTCGAAAAAACTTTATCATCTGACAGGGCTTTCTTATCTTTCTCCTATGAAACCTCCTGCCCGTTACCTGCTCTATCTTTTCCCCCTACTCAAACTGCTGATACATGCTCTAACGGCTACAACTTATCCATTTCACCGCGACGAATATCTCTATCTAGACCAGGGCAATCATTTGGCCTGGGGTTTCCATGAAGTCCCACCGATGATTGCCTTTTTGGCGAAAATACTAAATACCATTGGTGCCTCGGTGTGGGTCACACGGATGATACCAGCTGTGGCGGGTGCCTTATTGATTTACCTGGCTTGTCGCTTAGTGAGACAGTTGGGTGGAAGTAACTGGGCGATTATATTTACCGGCGTAGGGCTTTTGTTTTCACCAGCCTTGCTAGGCAGCAACACGATGTTCCAACCTGTTTCCTTTAATCAGCTTTGCTGGTTTTTAACGGCATATTGCGCCGTGGAAATCGTACGGACACAGCAAAATAAATACTGGTACTTTCTTGGGTTGACAATAGGATTGGGGATATTGACGAAGTACTCAATTGCTTTCTATGTCCTGGGTTTATTTGCAGCTATCCTTTTAACACCTCAACGAAAGCATTTATCGAATCGACAGATATTCTTCGCAGCTGGGATTGCTTTACTCATTGCCGCGCCTAACCTATACTGGCAATATAGCCATGAATGGCCCGTGTTTCGGCATATGGCAGAGCTCCAGGAAACGCAATTGGTACACATGAAATGGACTGATTTTTTGATTCCTCAATTATTATTTCATTTTTCTTTTTCTCTCATTTGGTTGGCCGGTTTCATTGGTGTTTTTGTGGTGGAAAAATTGAACCCGTATCGGTTTGTGGCGATCGCTTTATTAATTACGGTGGCCTTGATCGGTTTATTGGGTGGAAAAGATTATTATACAATTGGTGCGTATTATATATTGTTTCCATTTGGAGGAATAGTGTTGGAAAAAGTAATTGCAAAGCCGGTTTGGCGGATTGTCTTAACCAGTGGGATGATTGTAAGTATACTGCCACTTACACCATATTTTTTACCAATACTAAAAGTAGAACAAATGCAATCCTATTGTACTCATATGCGGGAACAATATGGCTCAGAATTTAAGCTGCGTTGGGAAGATGGGGTGATCCGAGACCTTCCGCAGGATGTTGCGGATATGCAGGGCTGGGAAGAAATGGTGCAGAAAGTAGCTAAGCTCTATCACTCTTTGTCACCTGAAGAAAAACAAACCTGTCATTTGCTCGGCGGATCCTATGGTCATGCCGGATCATTAAATTATTTTAGAGTAAAATATAATCTGCCAGAGGCGATGAGTCTGAATAGTTCTTATTTGTTCTGGGCAGAAAAGAATGCAGAGATCCAGACTCAAATCTTTGTGGATGAGCGAAAACACAGTTCTTCTGATTGGTTTGCAAACATGATTATCGTTGATAGTATCGAAAATAAATATGCTCGTGATCCTGGCTATATCCACTGGCGAACAACACCAAAAATTGATGTAAGCAAAGCTTGGTTTGATTTGGTGGTGGAGATGCAATCGGAGGCAGGTATCCACGAGTAATTAATTCGAATACTCTTTTCAGAAACCTACATTAGATTAGTGCATATCCTTTTTTTAAAAAATAACATTGAACCATGCTCGACCAAATAAAGTCCCTTATTCAAAACCGAGAGGAAGATGCAATCATCCAGAAGTTGGAAGAAGCACCTTATTTGTTAGATAAAACGGACGAAAAAGGTAGTTCCGTATTACTATTGTTAGCTTATAATGGTTTGCAAAAAGCGTTTAAAGTAGCCAAACAATTAAAAATGAACCTTGGGTTTTATGAAGCCATCGTTTGTGGTGAAAAGGAGCAAGTAAAACAACAGCTGACTAAATTCCCCGGATTAGAAAACCGGCATTCCGGGGATGGTTTTACGCCCTTATCCCTGGCTGCTTTTTTTAACCAAACAGCGATTGCTTTACTGCTGCTGGATCATGGTGCCGATCCTAACTTGGCAGCCACGAATCCATCGGAAGTTAATGCGTTACATTCGGCAGTTGCCAGAGGGAATTATGAACTATGTCAGCGGATTTTGAAAAAAGGAGCAGAGGTGAACAAGCCTCAGGCTAAAGGGGTGACGCCTTTACATGCGGCTGCACATCGTGGTGATCTGGAGTTGGTGAAGTTGCTGGTAAATCATGGTGCACATATAGATCTAAAAATGGAGACCGGGGAAACGGCCATTGATATGGCTGAGCGGGATGGCCACACAGACGTGAGTGTTTTTTTATGGAATAATATTGCCTGAGAATTAGGTGGTGTTGGTATTTCTTAAAGCGCAATAATTATCCTTCCTCAGAATATTATGGTTTTAGCTAAAATCTTGTAATTTCGTCCGCTGAAAAGAAGGCTGGTCAGGTACCTTGTATATAGTTATTAATAACAGCTAATACCCTGATAGCTCATTGTCAAACTAGCGTTTAAGTAAAAAATATGTCTGATAAAAAAGTAATTTTCTCCATGGAGGGTGTTTCTAAAACCTATGCCCCCAGCAAACAAGTGCTTAAAAATATCTGGTTGTCCTTTTATTACGGGGCAAAAATCGGTGTCCTTGGTCTTAATGGTGCTGGAAAATCCAGCTTGCTGAAAATCATTGCAGGGTTGGATCAAAACTACGAAGGTAAGGTCACCTTTGATAAAGAATATAAGATTGGTTACTTACCCCAGGAACCAGAGTTGGATGAAAGTAAGACCGTTAAAGAAATCGTTAAGGAAGGAGTTCAACATATTGTGGATGTAGTGGATGCATACGAAGCGGTATCTAATAAACTGGCAGAGCCGCTCAGCGATGAAGAGATGATGAAGGCAATTGAAGAACAGGGAGAGTTGTTAGAGAAAATGGATCACTTCAACGCCTGGGAATTGGATCACACCTTAGAAGTTGCTATGGATGCTTTGCGTTGCCCACCAGATGATGCCAACGTAAAAGTATTGTCTGGAGGAGAGCGCCGCCGGGTTGCCCTATGTCGATTATTGCTTAGTAAGCCAGACATTCTTCTGCTGGATGAGCCGACCACTAACCACCTGGACGCTGAATCAGTCCATTGGCTGGAGCAATTCCTGCAAAATTTCCCTGGTACCGTCATCGCTGTTACACACGACCGTTATTTCCTGGATAATGTGGCGGGTTGGATACTTGAACTGGATCGGGGAGAAGGCATCCCCTGGCAAGGCAATTATTCATCCTGGTTGGAGCAGAAGTCTAACCGATTAGCACAAGAGGAGAAAGCTGAATCGAAACGACAAAAGATTCTCCGACGTGAACTGGAATGGTCGCGCTTAGCACCAAAAGCCAGGCAAGCAAAAGGGAAGGCTCGTTTGAGTGCTTACGAAACGATGAGCAATGCCGAGGTCAAAGAAAAAATTGCTAACCTGGAGTTGTATATTCCACCTGGTCCTCGTCTTGGAGACGTGGTCATCAATGTAAATGATTTACACAAAGCCTATGATAATCGCGTCTTGATAGACGGCTTGACATTATCGATTCCGAAGAATGCTGTTGTGGGGATCATAGGTCCAAATGGTGTTGGTAAAACGACGCTTTTCCGAATGCTGATGGGAGAAGAACAGCCTGATAGCGGTAGTATTGAGATCGGGGATACGGTACATTTATCTTATGTCGACCAGTCTCATAAGGATTTATTACCGGAAAAAACGATCTATGAGGTTGTCAGTCAGGGAAATGAGAACATTAAGATTGGGAATACGGAAGTCAATGCCCGGGCTTACCTCAGTCGCTTTAATTTCGCCGGCGGTGATCAGCAGAAAAAGGTTGGCGTGCTGTCAGGCGGAGAGCGAAATCGACTGCACCTGGCCATGGCATTGAAGGAAGGAGGAAACGTCCTGCTATTGGATGAGCCTACCAACGATATAGATGTTAATACCCTCCGTGCGCTGGAGGAAGCTATTGAAAATTTTGCGGGCTGTGTTTTACTTATTTCGCACGACCGTTGGTTTATCGACCGGCTTGCTACCCATATCTTATCTTATGAAGACGATGGAGAGATTGTGTTCTTCGAAGGTAATTTTAGTGATTTTGAGAAAAATAAAAAGGAGCGATTGGGAGATATTACACCTAAGCGGCCCCGGTTTAAGACGTTGTTGTAGGTGGGGTACGGTTGATGGGGTTATTACGGGTTTTGAACTGCGCTGCGCTGGTTCGGGTTATTACGGGTTTTAAAACTTTGCTTCGCTCGTTTTTGGTTATTACGGGTTATAACCAGCTGGGCTCGAAAATCTGCGATTTTCTCGGAGTGTATTTTGCCACTACCAACATTAATATCCACTCGTTTAATTCGAACTTGCGACAGCAGGCCAGGAACGACCAGTTAAAACCCTTAACAACAGACGACGAAGTCGGCCAGAACCCGTAATAACCCTCACAACCCCTCACAACCCTTAACAACAGACGACGAAGTCGGCCCAAACCCGTAATAACCCGCAATAACTCTAACAACCAACAAACCAACACTTTAAAGCTAACAAGCATCCCATTATAGGGCTGATTATAAAAGAATAAGTGATGGTGGGTCAGCATACGCGCTACCTTCTCTTTTACCGGAAACAAAGCAATGGAATTGGGAAACCTTAGTACCTTAAACTACAAACCCGGCTGATGCCGGGAGAGAAAAAAAAGGGAAGATAATTTTCGTCGCTGGTGCCTTCAGATGGTTTTCGAGGAGGGATAGGATAGAGAGGTTGGTGTAGCGACGTTCTTATCTTCCCTCGGTGAGATGAAACTTTAACCAAAGATATGTTTTTTTTTGACTTAACCAAAGATTTTTTTAAAGATTTTAAAAAATAAATTTTGGAGTCACAAATTTTATGAGGCTTAGCGCTGTCATTTGACGATTTCAATATCTATATCTCGGAAAATAGTGTCACAAATACACGTAGTAAATTTATTGTTGTTAACATACTAACCCAAATTAAGGTTGTTGTCCAACCAGTGAGTAATTAACTTTTGCATTTTTTTGTCGCCCATCATATAGGCACTACAATCCAGGTGAGTGCCATGCGGAATGGTATATAGTTCCTTATACCCTTCAGGCCAATGTTGAATAAAGTTGGCAGCAGCTGGATATGGAACTAAGCCGTCCTTGGTGCCATGGATCGATAAAAGCGGGATGGGACGGGTAACTGGCAAATAATTCATTGGGTTAGCCGCTGTAAAAGTAGGAGAGTGGCGCCAGCCAGCGAAACTATGGAGGGGAATAGAGCTGGGCATCGCAGAGAGATCAAGCGGGGCACCCATTAACAACATGGCCTTAATTTGCTTGGGATCCAATCCGGCTTTGACCAAGGCCTGGTGGTCTAGTGCTAATAAAGCTGCCAGGCTTGCACCGGCAGACATCCCTGATGTGATCCAGCCATTTACCGGAATTTGCTTTTCAGCCAGTATGTCCACTGATCTTCGCAAAGCCAAACTCAGGTCTTCCCGAATACTGGGATAACGGTGAAATGGAGGCCGGCGATAGGATGGCATCACCACCGCATGACCTCGTTCAATAAAAAAACCAGCATTCGCATAAAACATCTCTGGTCGACCAAACATCCATGCTCCACCATGATAGTAAATAATAGCATTGGGCTGCGTCACACCATTTGGAGGTGTACATAGCAGCAGGTATTGACGGCGATGAGGCCCAAAGCTAATTTTCTCCACCTGCATAGGGGTAGAAGCTAGTCGACGAAGTTTAAGCAAGTGAAACGGAATACGGATGCCTTCATGGACGATATTGCCCTTGGGTAACCAATACCAAAGCAGAAGATAAAGCACGGGGATCGTCAACACGGAAACAAATACAATCATTGGTTAATACGATGGAACACTGATTTTTAATTTAGCAGCCACTTCAATTTATTATGAAGGTGTTCTAAAACTGTAAGGTATACGCTTCTTGCTCCAATGCTTCGGTAGGCTGGTTAAAAAGGAAAAAGATAAATACCTGAGCCTTTCCTTCGCTGTACAGACTCAACATTTTGCCATGTTTTTTAGTAGAAAAACTAGGCTTAGGCTGAAAATAACCAATTGTACCCCATTCCGCTCCATACTGATGATATAAAGTCACACTATCTATTCGATGAACCGTAATTGTAGCTGCCTGGTCATTGGTGGCAACGGTTGATAGGGTAGACATCGCCTGTACTTGTGGAATCGTCATGCGTGGATCTTTCCCATTATCCAATCGAACTAAGAAACGAATTTCCAGATCACCACGGCGTTTCTTCATGGCAAAATTACATTTTAACAGGCGATTGTTAGCAGTACGAATGCGTTTGTACCGATTTTCCAATGGGGTGTTGAAGTAAAGCTGGCCTATCTCGAGTAAGGATTCAAACTCCGTCGGAAGCTTTAATTGAGCAGCCATGCTCTTGATATTGAAGAGCAGTACAGTAATTAAAAGGTATTTAATTGGCATAATTTTTATATGTGTATTAATAGCAATATGCTAATAATGAAGAGAATGGATAGTAAAAGAGTTTTAATCAAAAATTATTTTATTATATATGTAACTTTGAATAGCATCCCCCGTTTTAACCCATTATAGTACGCACTTATTTTATTCATTACAAAACGAGATCACACGATAAAATTACATACTCAGATGAGAAATCCCAAACCCCAAAGGGCACTCCCTTTTCTCTTGCTATTTTTTATGGTATCCATATCTTTTTTCTCTCAAGCCAGCGTCAACTACGCTCGTCAACTCCAGGGAGAAACTAATGAAGAAGGTAATGTTCTTTCCTGGAGTACGCTTTCAGAAATCAATAGTGATTATTTTATAGTAGAACGCTCCTACGACGGTTTTAAGTTTGAGCAGGCTATGAAATTGGAGGCAGCAGGGAACAGTGAGGAAATGAAAAATTATCGATTTGTAGATTTGGCTGAAAAAAGAGGGCGTGCATTTTATCGTTTACAACAAGTGGACTATGATGGTGCGGTGACTCCAACTCATATCGTTATCGTGGAACAAATAGATGATAGCCGTCAATTTCAAATTCAGGCACTAAGTGCTGTTTCTACAGATCGCTATTTTACGATGGTAATGAATGCAAATACCAGTGATCAATTGAAATATCGAATCATGACCCGGCTTGGGGATATCAAATTAGAAGGAAGCACTGAAGTAATCGATGGTATTAATGCGATTGCTATTGATATGAAAAACCTTGGTGTAGGCACTTATCAGCTGGCGATCAAAGTGAAGAATGAAATAGAAGTGCTTAACATCCAAAAAGTTGACTCAAAAAATCTATCGCCGGAAGAACTGGCGACAAAAAATACGGGTTCCGATAAAAATTAGCGGAACTAAAGAATTAGGGTAAAGTAGTTATTTATTGATGAAGGCTGTCCCCTCGGGCAGTCTTTCTTTTTGTGTGAAGTCAGAGGTCAGATGACCGTAAAAAGCCTGCTTCGCTGCTTTTTACTATTCTGCAAAACCGATCGTGGTGCTGCAAAAGGGCACAAAATCGCGAAGCGTATTTTATGCCCGGCTATCCGACTTCCGACTTCCGACTTCTGACTTCCGACCTCCGACCTCTCCCTCACTCCCGATCCACAAATGTCACTTGTTCATCAGTTAATATCGGTTGCAATAGATAACGCAATAGCAGCTGAATTCCCGCCAGGACATCTTTTTCACAATATACTGCAATCCGTTCCAAATCATTTTCTTCCCAATAGACACGACCAACTTCACTGCCATCAATATCATCTTTAGGCGAGGGAAACCCGAGCACCGCTGCCATTAATTTCAGCGAAGTGTAATTCTTGTAATCGCCAAAACGCCAAAGCTCCAGGGTATCGACAAAGTATTTGGTTTCCCAGGGCTTTTTTCCCGCAATGTTCAGTAAGTTGGGTAAGGGGAGACCATTGACCAGTAGGCGACGACAAATGTAGGGAACATCAAATTCGCGAATATTATGACCACTGATCCCATGTTTATTAGGACTATTATAATATTGGGACATCAGATTGGAAAATTCCTCAAGCAGTTCTTTTTCATCAATACTGGCAAAAGATTTTAGTCGAACCTTCAATTCTTTGCTTTGAGCGTCACGATAAAGCAGACCGACAGAGATACAGACGATTTTCCCAAATTCTGCATAAATCCCAGCCTTTTCATCATACGCACTAGCCGCTTCTTCATCCGTGATGGGCTCATCGTATTTGCGCAGGATAGATCGGCATTTTAATCGCCAGAGTTCTCGCCAGGTGGGGTCCAACTCTGCAAAAGTTGCATGACCGGATACAGTTTCGATGTCTAGAAAAAGAATATTGGTCAGATCAAGATTGTTAAGCATCGCTAAGTGTGTTTGTTTTATTTTGAATAAACAATATGCTTCCTGAGGTGAAGGTACAAAAACCCATAAAAACCTTTACGCAACCTTAAACTTATATTAAAGTCTCCTACAGTTTGCTAAACCTTTTCACTAGAAATTGTATTTTTGTTCAGAAACCAACTTTTTCTGGAAAACTCACTATTTTTTCATACTAAATAACTAATCATGAGCTTTAATAATGATTCTAAGCAACGACTGATCGCCATAGCTGCCGTATTTTTTGTTGGACTCCTGGGTATCAATGCCTATTTGGTTTACAACAAAATCAACCAGGATCGAGTCATTGCAGAACGTAATGAACAGCTGGATGAGGCCGAAAAGCTCAAAGCGGATTTGCAAAAAACGTATTATGAAGCTTTATCCGAATTAGAGGAAATGCGGGGCAATAATGAAGAATTGAACTTGATGATAGATCAGCAAAAGGAGGATCTAAAGGCTCAAAAAGAAAAAATCGACAGACTGATCAGCTCGGGTAGCGCAGGTCGGCGAGAGTTGGACCAAGCCAGGCAACAAATGAGTGAGATGCGTATACAATTAGAGCAATATGTGGCCGAAAATACAAAACTCAAGGAAGAAAAAGAGCAATTGGCCATGGCAAATCAGGAGCTGTCTCAAGAACGAGATCTCCTCCAGGAGACAGTGTCCAAAGAACGACAGATGAACGAAGAGTTAGCAACGGCAAAAGCTGCCCTGGTTACTGAAAAAGAAAGTCTGGAAAGCATGAATACGGATTTATCCAAAAAGGTCAATATCGCTTCCGTTATAAAAGTGGCTAATTTAAAGGTGACCGGAGAGAAAATCAGGAAAAGTGGGAAAGCTGTTTCTAAAAAATACGCCAAATCAGTTGACCGGATAAAAATTTGTTTTAATGCTACGGAGAATTTGGTGGCAGGAAGAGGGATGGAAAAATTCTTTATCCGAATCTTGAACCCGTTGGGCGAAACTATAGCTATGGAGGAGATGGGCTCGGGAATTATGGTGAGCAACGCTTCTGATGAACAAATGAGGTATACGGCAATCAAGGAAATCGACTACACCCAGGAAGAAGTAGCTACTTGTTTTAACTGGCAACCTGCTAATGCTAATTTTTCGAAAGGGCGCTATGAGGTAGAGATCTATAATAAAGGTTTTTTGGCAGGTAAAGGAAGCGTGCAATTAAAATAGGCAATCGCTAAACGAATTTGAGTTTTTATCGTTGATATAGACGAATATTGGTACACCTCCCCAAAAGGGCTAACAAGCAGAGCTTGTCTCGCCAGCCGGGATGACCACTACTTCGCAAAAAATCTTAATTCAACGCTTTCTCAATCTTGTGAATATGAGTCAAAACGAAGCACCAGAGCAAAAAGATAATAATTTAGAGGATCAACCTGCTCCGTTCATCAATCCCATTAGTGAAGATGATGTGGCGGAAAATCCTCACTTATTGACCTATGCCCATACCCGCGGCGGAGCGGTGATTAAGCCAGTCGATCGAGGGCGGGTTAAAGGTTTGGCGTTGAATGCGATGTACGAACAAACGGATATGCACTTAGATCAGATTCGTGAACAGATCGAAGTGCTGGCACGTCAGGCAAAAGCAATTCAGGATCGGGTAGGGGTGTCCGAAAAGATCTATCAGGCAAAAATAAATTTTCAGCCCCGGATTGGTCATACTTACCACCTCTATGAACGAGAGAATGGCGAGTCGGTGCTCTCTCTGGTTGGCCCCAAAGAATGGGGACCGAATCCACCCTACAATTTTATTGCGACCGTTAAAATGTTAGCCGACCACACCTGGGATATTCTCTGATTAGCGTACTTCCTCTGATAGCCAAAACTTGATCTTTGAGCTGTTAGCAAAACCCTGTACGCTATGTAGGGAAAATAAGCCTCGATATATTAATTACCATCAGTCAAAATGATAAATTCCTTCAGCATAGCGCTCGTCAGTCTCAATTTATACTTCCTGAGCTTACCCATCGCTCCGCCTATCCGTGTAGTTGAATGGCTTACACCCATGACTCATGATTTCGGAGAGATCACTCACAACAAATACGCCCGGCATACTTTTAAATTTCGTAATATTTCCACTCAGCCGATTGTTATTGATAATGTCCGGCCAGCATGTGGCTGTACTGCTCCAGACTGGCCTCAGACACCCATTGAACCGGATTCTATTGGTGTGATCAATATTCGCTATGATGCCGATAATAAAGGAGAGTTCAGAAAAAAGATTACGGTCTATTTCTCCGGGCAAAAGAAAGGGGATAAATTATTTGTAGAGGGAGAGACTATTGAATGAATCGCAGGAAACAATAGAAAAACTTGATATAGAAAAACGAAAAATGCCCTTGAACCAATTAAGCGTTCAAGGGCATTTTTTATTAATTCAACAAAGAATTAAGGCACTACTACGGTTGACTTAGTTGTTGGAATTTTATTCTTCCGCTTACCTTTGGTCATCATAGCTTTTTGAACTGCTTTGTAGGCATCCAATGTACCACCCGTTACACTCAGGTCACTGAATGGAATCATGGTATCCTTTGACCCTGGTTGTTTTACCTTTTGGCTTTGTTTGGTAGAGGTAGACATCAGGACATCTTTGACTTGTTGAGCAGTCAAAGTCGGGAAATGAGAGCGGATAACCGCTGCTACCCCAGCAACTACCGGAGAGGCCATACTTGTACCCTGATAGCTGGCGTAATTATCATCTACAGTGGTAGAGTAAATCGCTGTACCAGGAGCGAACAAATCAACATTTTCCTTACCATAGTTAGAAAAACTAGCGGCCATGTTGTCACCACCTTTCCAATGTGCTGCACCGACCTCGATCCAGTTATCAGCATATTTAGGTTTGAACCAACCACGCTTTAAGTATTTGTCATTCGGAAAATTATTGGCTTCGTCAGTATTACTACCATCATTTCCAGCAGCATGGACTAAAAGAACATCTTTTTTCCGCGCGTATTTAACGGCTTTGTCCACCACATTTTTATTCCATTTGTAACTTTTACCAAAGCTCATGTTGATAATGGTTGCCCCATTGTCAACCGCGTAGCGAATCGCATTAGCAACGTCTTTATCCCGCTCATCTCCATCAGGTACACAGCGAACAGACATGATGCGAACATTGTTAGCGATTCCGTCCATGCCTACATCATTACCACGAGTAGCAGCGATGATACCGGCAACGTGCGTTCCATGATTAGCATCAGGACCTTCTACATCATTATTGCCATAGTAGCGTTCGTTGACATTGTTATAGTCATCTCCAACGATATCACGTGGGTCAAAATCGGGGTTGTAATAATAGTTTGCCTGTCCATCAAGATACTCCAGGTATCCGGTGATTTGCTCTTCGATTTCGGCAATACTTGCACCACGGCTAACCATTTCTGTGAGCATTGCTTTGGACTGCATGACGTCTTCCGGAGCACCTTCTTTGATACCGTCCAGGTCTTCTGCAGTAAAAGAATCTTTACCTAAATGCTCTTTAATCGTTTCCAGAGCGTTGGCGAACATGGTTGGCCCCATTGCTTGCTGAGCCAGAGATTCTTTCTTCTTTTCAATCTCCTTCTTCATCTCCATGTAGTTTTCGTACTTCTTCTTTTCCTTTTTAGAAAGATTGTCTGGGTTTTTACCAGCAAATTCTTTGTTGTATTTGGCTACTAAACGGGTGATTTCCAAGGCATCGTGATTCACGTTTTTTCCATCTTTGCCACCGATAAAATTCCAACCGTGGATATCATCAACATAGCCATTCTTATCGTCATCGATACCATTGTTGGGGATCTCATCTTCGTTTACCCACATGATATCCTTGAGATCTTCGTGCTCAGCATCAACACCTGAGTCAATAACTGCAACGATGATCGTTTCAGATTTTCGGTCCTTTAATAATTGCTTATACGTGTTTTCCATATTAACACCAGGATACCCATCAGAGGGATTCAGCAGGAACCAATCTTTAGGAGCGGAGTCCTGAGCGAAGGCCAGTTGGCCAAAAGCGGTTAGGAGCAGACAAGCTGCAATTTTTAACTTCATTTCAATCATATTATTTTACTTATAGAATATTCGATTAGAGGAAGAAGAAAAAGGATATAATATAGCCAAAATTATAATTTTCCTATTCCTGCTTAAAAATTTGGGCTAAGTTAACTCAATTTTCCAACGATTTTAAATGCCAAATTGTTTTTAAGGCAATAAACAGACAAACAACACATTTTAGCAGCTTTTGGTCATCTTTTAATCTACTTAGGTAGAATTGGAGTAGTATACCGTGAATTAGGTAATATATCATTCACAACTTGTTTTTAACCAAAGTTTAAGATAATTTTACAGCTTATTGCGCTTTATACTGCTTTTTTCACCCTATACATTAAATTTATATTCAATGAAACACCTAGCGTTCCTGTTCCTTTTAATCCTCCCCTCGTTTATGTCCGCCCAATTTGAAGCGGGCGTCATGGTCGGTATTTCCAATTATGCCGGTGACCTGGCTCCAAAAAATGTTTGGGGTAGTTTGGGAGAAACTCAGGCCGCCTATGGTGGGTTTGTCCGCTATAATTTTTCTACCCACATCGCTGCAAAACTTGGTGTCAACTACGGGACCATTTCCGCTGATGACGCAAACGCGGCTCTGGAAAGTCAACAACAGAGAAACCTTAGTTTTAAATCCGGTATCCTGGAAGTTGGTTTGACCGGTGAATTTAATATCTTAGGTTACCAACCTTACAACCTGGAGCGGGTATTTTCTCCTTACATATTTGCAGGGATCGCCTGGTATCGCCACAATCCAAAAACCTTCTATGAAGGAGAGTGGGTTGAACTACAACCTTTGGGCACGGAAGGGCAAGGCCTGGATCAATATCCTGATCGTGATTTTTATAGCCTTAGCCAATTCTCGATTCCTTTCGGTGGTGGTTTAAAATATGCTATCAATGATAAATGGAACCTCGGGCTGGAAGGAGGTGTTCGTTATACCTTTACGGATTATCTGGATGATGTCAGTCTGTCTTACGTCGAACGGGATCTATTGCTCAATGCGCCGGATAGAAACGGAGCATTAGCTGTCGCACTGGCTGATCGGGCCGCTGAACCACGTGCTGCCGGCAGAGGCCGTGGCGCTTCTGGTAACGATTGGTACCTGATGATTGGCCTCACTGTTTCTTATAATTTTGCGGATAACGGTTTAGTGGGAAGTAGAGGAAGAGGCAGAAAAGGAAACGGTTGTTATGACTAGTGTTTAATTTGTCCAGGCACTTTTAAATAAAAAATATTACGCAAACGTCGTTCTGATTCTTCGGGACGACGTTTGTGTTTTTTATAAAAATAAAACTATTTTCACGTTTGGGAATATACTTTAAACTACAGTGAGTGATAAGCCTTTTTTACGATTATAACAAGCAATTCACATGATCTCTAAGCCGCTTCAAATCCTACAAAAATACTGGGGTTACGATGCTTTCCGGCCAATGCAGGAAGAGATCATTCAGTCTGCGTTAGCCAGTAAAGATACCTTAGCCCTATTGCCAACCGGTGGTGGAAAGTCTATCTGTTTTCAAGTGCCGGCAATGTGTCAGGAAGGGATTTGTATTGTGATTTCTCCGCTTATTGCCTTAATGAGGGATCAGGTACAGCAATTGAATAAAAGAGATATAAAGGCAGAAGCGATTTACTCGGGAATGACTTATACGACCATTGACCGCATTCTCGATAATTGCATCTATGGGGATATTAAGTTTTTATATCTGTCTCCGGAAAGACTGCGGACCGAGCTGGCTATCGAGCGAATCAAACAAATGAAAGTTAATTTGATCGCCGTGGATGAAGCGCATTGTATTTCACAATGGGGATACGACTTCCGACCTTCGTACCTGCAAATTGCTGATCTGCGAACTCATTTGCCTGACGTTCCGGTCATAGCGCTTACGGCTACGGCTACCGCGCCGGTTGTTCAGGATATTCAGGATAAATTATTATTTGATGATGGGTGTGTATTTCAGCAAAGCTTCCGTAGAGAGAACCTTGCCTATGTCGTATTAAAGGAGGAAGGGAAATTCCAAAAGGCGTTGGATATATTGCGAAAAGTAAAAGGCTCTTCGGTCATTTATGTACGCAGTCGTCGCCGGACTAAAGAGATAGCGATTGAACTGCGCAGAAACAATATACTGGCAGATTTTTATCATGCTGGATTAAGTAATGAGATCCGTTCTCAAAAACAGGAAGCCTGGATCACTGGGCAGGTGCCCGTCATTGTTTCCACCAATGCTTTTGGGATGGGAATCGATAAACCCGATGTGCGTTCTGTTATTCATTTGGATTTACCGGATAGCCTGGAAGCTTATTTTCAGGAGGCGGGCCGTGCGGGAAGAGATGGGAAAAAAGCCTATGCTGTTTTGCTATATCAGCAGCGGGATAGTGTGGACCTTCAGCGAAAATTTGAAATGGCCTTTCCTCCGCTGACGGAGGTTCGCCGGGTCTACCAGGCTTTGGGTGCTTACTATCAGTTAGCGACCGGAAGTGGTCTTGGCCAAACTGTCGATTTTGATATCGGAGATTTTGCTAAAACGTATGATCTTGACGTGATGACAACTTTTAGCTGTATGAAGATCCTGGAACAGTCGGAATGGTTAAGTCTGAGCGAGGCAATCTTTATCCCCAGCAGTCTTAGTATCAAGGTAAACAAAGAGCAACTTTATGATTATCAAGTACGCAACCGAAAATTCGATCCTATTTTGAAAACCATCCTCCGCACTTATCAAGGAGCGATGAATAATTATGTCAACATTCGTGAGTATCAGTTAGCCCGGTTTCTTAAAATAGATCACAAAGAATTGCAAGCTGTCTTT
>CBDUIU010000007.1:0-21333 GCA_965367335.1 uncultured Saprospiraceae bacterium | reverse complement strand
GCAAATAAAATGCCTTTTGCACCATTGTCAAATTCTAACAAAATACTGGCATCATCATCCAGAACCCGGCCTTCTACGAAGGTGTGGAGGTCTGCACAAAGCCTTGTGATTTGCAGGCCAGTGATATATTCAGCCAGATTTTCAGCGTGGGTACCGATATCACCCATTGCCCCGACGACTCCGGATTTTTTTGGGTCGGACCTCCAGACAGCTTGTTTTTGTCCGGTAGCTTCCAAGTTAGTCGATAACCAACCCTGAGGATATTCTACCACCACTTTTCTAACCTTACCGATTTTCCCTTTGTGGATCATCATCCTAGCTTGTTTGACCATCGGATAGCCAGTGTAGTTATGTGTGAGAGCGAAGAGCAGGCCCGTTTTATTTACTAAGCGATGTAGTGATTTAGCTTCTTTGAGGTTTAAGCATAATGGTTTATCACAAACTACATGAAAGCCATGCTCTAAGGCCATTTTGGCTGGCGGGTAGTGCATATGGTTAGGAGTGACAATACTGACAAAATCCATGCGTTCGCCTATCGGTAGTTCTTGTTCCTTTTGAAACATTTCTTCATAGCTACCATAGCAACGTTCTTCTGGTAAGTAGAAATCTTTGCCAGAAAGTTTTGATTTTTCCGGATCACTGCTAAAAGCGCCACAGACCAACTCAATTTCGCCATCAAGAGCAGCAGCCATACGGTGGACCCCACCAATGAAAGCCCCTCTGCCACCACCAATCATACCCATTCTGATTTTTCTTTTCATAGGGCTGAAGATAGAAAAACGAGCGGATTTATACTCGTATTCATCGAGATTTTCCTCGTATTAATCTGATTAATTTTGGAATGAGCAGGAATTGATCTAATATGTATAATGTAAAAAGTACAAAACATTATCATTAAAATAAAACAATCTCATAAATGGAAATGCATGATTTATTAGAAGACATGGAGGCTCCTTTGCCGGAAGAATCAAACAGTGAAGAACGTACCTGGGGTGCGATTGCCCACTTAGGTAGCTTTGCGACCACTATTGTTCCCTTTGGGAATGTATTGTTACCGTTGATCTTGATGTTAGTTAAAAAAGATGAGTCGCCCTTTATTGAAGCCCAGGCTAAAGAGGCATTGAACTTTCAATTGAGTATTATGGTCGTTGCGATCGGATGTATACCTTTAATATTTATTGGTATTGGCATTCTGTTGCTGATCGGGCTGGCTGTCCTTGATTTTGTTGCTTGTATTATCGCAGCGATTAAGGCAAGTGAAGGAAAACAGTTTCGCTATCCTTTAAATTTCCGTTGGATTAAATAGTACCTATCCATACCAAGTTTTAAATAATGGAATCGAAAAGCGCTGCTATTGAATTATAGTAGTGCTTTTTCTTGTTAAAATATTTTGCTATGGAAAATTGGCGCGTTAAAATAGCTGAAAAAAGATTTGCAGAAAGTATTCAAGGATTATATACTCTTGTGATTGGGAATGCCTTGTTATTTCTAGCCTGTATTATATTTGGAGGAGAATCTTTTATGGCAGATAAGAATGCCCAATTCAGCCTTGTTTCAGCTATTTTAATCCTTAGCCTGATCAAAGTGTATGATTGGAAATCCTGGGGAGCAAATATGTTAGTAGTTTTCGGCTATTTAACAATTTGTCTAGTGGAGATCTATGTGGTAGGTTTGCCGAAGGGATATGTGCCAAAGTCGACAGCAATTTCTTATGGAACTATATTGGAAATTTTTCTAATATCACTGCCGGTGGGTTATATAACGATGAGGCTTGCTCTGATCATTAGTATTCTGCCAGTACAGATCAAACTTAAAAAATGTAAATTTCCTCAGTGAGTAAGAAGTGGATTAACGAGAATATTTCGGGCAACGAATATCACCAAAGTAGTAGACTAAGCCAATACCAAGCATGCCATAACTATCATTATTCTTGCTATTTCCTCTCTGACGACCTACTTCACCAATGGGTCGATCAATGTCCATCTCAACAGAACGATCTGAAAGCTGAACTGCAGTTGCACCTCGTTGGGCTTCCAGGTCTTCCATGTCCGGATATACCGTACTCACATCATCAAGATAGTCTGTATATAAACGGCGAGCGCCTAATTCTACATTGATACTCCATTCATAGCTCAGGTCAACTTTAAAACCAATACCATAATTGAAAGCCCCAGTGATGGAGTAGTATTCTTCTCCTTTAAATTGTCCTTCAGTACCTAACTCACGAAGTTCAACAGTTTGGCCATTAATTTCGGCTTTAGGGTTAAAGTTGACGATAGAAAAACCGGCAAATAAATAAGGGGTGTAAAATTCCTCCCGGCTACCATGTGTATAAGGTAAGAAGTTAAACTCGAGATTGACAGCAGCTTCAATTATGTCAGACTTGAAGCTTAGGTTGCGCAGCTGTTCGTAAGTATTATCTGAGTCTGAATCAAAAGCACTGACCCGACCATAGTTCGCATTCATTTTAATAGCAAGGCGGGTATTGAAATTGTATCTACCGATAGCTCCTAATGCCACACCAGGGCGGTTCAAACCAAAGCTGGTATTTAAGTCTCCAAAGTAATGAGAAGCTCCTACCCATCCACCTAATTCCCAGCCTTGCTGAGCTTGCAAGCTGGTAATTGAAGTTAATAGGCAAACAGCGATAAGTAGATTTTTCACAATGTAGGTTTTTAGCGTGTCCATTAGGATCGGGCAAAGTTACTCTAAAACGGCTAAAAGCGCCAGTTTGGTATGAGTATCAGACTGTTAATACCCAAAAAGGGTTAAGTGTTCGTCGTGATATTGACAGCTAGGTATTAACTGCTATAGTGTAAAAGCCAAAAAGCGTTCCTACATCTTAAAATTCAGCATTTCCTGGTGTTCTTGGAAATGGAATGACATCGCGTATATTACCCATGCCTGTGATGAATTGGACGATACGCTCAAAGCCAAGTCCAAACCCGGCATGTTTACATCCGCCAAATTTTCGTAACTCCAGGTACCACCAAAGCTCTTCTTCTGGTATGTTCATTTCTGCCATCCGGTTCACTAAAACATCATAGCGTTCTTCCCGTTGTGAACCTCCGATCACTTCGCCAATGCCAGGGAAGAGTACATCCATGGCAGCCACGGTTTTATTATCCTCATTCAAACGCATATAGAATGCCTTAATGTCCTTGGGATAATCCCGCACGATTACCGGCTTTTGGAATTTTTTCTCTACTAACCATCGTTCGTGTTCGGCTTGTAAGTCTGTTCCCCATTCAACGGGATATTCGAACCGACCTTTTTTATAGGGCTTGGAACTACGAAGTAGATCAACGGCTTCGGTATAAGTAATCCTGGCAAAATCATTATCAACGACAAATTTCAAGGTGTCTAAAAGACCCATTGGACGTCGTTTTTCTTTAGGCATATTCTTTTCCAGGTCAATGATGCGCTGGTCGAGAAATTCCAGATCATCCGAATAATTTTCCAGGCAGTAATGGATCAGGTACTTGATGAAGTCCTCTGCGAGGTCCATGTCATCCACAATGTTAGCAAAAGCAATTTCCGGCTCAATCATCCAGAATTCCGCTAAATGGCGAGAAGTGTTGGAGTTTTCTGCTCGGAAAGTAGGACCGAAAGTGTAGACTTTCCCTAATGCTAAGGCGCCAATTTCAGCTTGTAATTGACCAGACACGGTCAGGTTGGTTTTACGAGCAAAGAAGTCCTGCTTCCAGTCAATATTACCTTCTTCGTCACGTGGCGGGTTTCCGATATCAAATGTTGTTACCTGAAACATTTCCCCGGCACCTTCAGCATCATTAGCCGTTAGTATCGGACTATGCAGGTAATAATAACCATGGTCATTAAAATACTTATGAATTGCGAAAGAGACGCCATGTCGAATCCGAAATACAGCACTAAAAGTATTTGTTCGCATCCGGAGGTGAGCCTTTTCCCGCAAAAACTCCATTGTCTGGCGCTTGGGTTGCAAGGGGTATTCTTCCGGATTGCTACCGCCCAGGATAGTGATTTCTTCGGCGTTAATCTCTACGCTTTGTCCTGCGCCTTGTGATTCTACTAATTTACCACGTACTTCAATGCAGGCGTGAAAATTAATTTGCTTAATGAGTTCTTCAGGAAATTTTTCAAAATCGACGACTACCTGTAGGGTTTTAAAAGTAGATCCGTCAAATAAGGCAATAAAACGATTGGAGCGGAAAGCGCGTACCCAGCCTTTTACTGTTATTTCAACCTCGAGCGGAGGGTTTTTTAGAATCGTAGCAATGTCGATTTGTTTACTCATCTTTCGATCAGGTTGGGGCTCTCCGAATAAGTTAGCGGGAACCTATTTTTGCAAAGCTGCGAAATTACGGAGATTAATGGGAAAGGGCAAATTTTAAGGAGAGACCTTTAGGGCCTTGGGAATGTTCACTTTTGGCAACGTAGCTTCATCCTTGAGTTGGAAATAATTCTTTGCGTTTATTCTAAAAAACGCGCTTTAATCTCAGGTGTTGGGAGCATGCATTGTTCTTTTTTCCCAAACCATCGATAGCGATTTTTAGCTATCCAGTTGTAGATTTGGTCCCGGAGCGGTCGGGGAATAAGGACGAATACATAGAAAACAGACCAAATACCTCCTAAATGCCGAACCACTTGAAGTGCAACGTCTGAGTGGGTATATAACTTCCCATTTTCAATTAGAATGACAGTACTTAGGTCCGTTGGTGCATGTAGATGTTTTGACAAAAGCGCTTTGCCTGCTTCTGATTGTAAGGCAGTAAAACGAAAGACGGCTGCTGTATCTCTTTTAATAACGAATTGAACAAAGCCATTGCAGAGATTGCAAACGCCATCGAAAAGCAAAACGGGATGTTGCTGGTTCTCCATGGAATGATTATACAAATAAGAAAGGGAAAAGGTTTACTAAGCAGTTGATCTTTGCATAGAATTTTGTTTTCTACTTATCATTTGTCATAGCTTAACTATACCCTAAGTAAACAACATTTCTTGTAACTCTTCAATTTTTGCGATTGTCGTAATTTGCAAATTAAAACGGTCCATATCCAGCCCTTTTGTATTATATTTTGAGATAAAGATCTGCTGAAAACCCAACCTATCGGCCTCGCCAATTCTCTGATCAATTCTACTGACAGCTCTGATCTCCCCGGATAAACCGACTTCTCCGGCAAAACAAATATCATTGGGAATCGCGACATCTTGTAGTGAGGATAATAATGCAGCCACAATAGCCAGGTCTATTGCCGGATCATCTACTTTAATACCACCGGCCATATTGATAAAGACATCATGCTGGCCAAAAGGGAAACCACCTCGTTTTTCCAAAACTGCTAATAATAAGCTCAATCGCCGAAGGTCAAAGCCAGTGGCTACCCGTTGTGGATTGCCATAAACTGCCGTACTGACTAGAGCTTGGGTCTCAATTAACATAGGTCGCATTCCTTCCATAGTAGCACAGACCGCACTCCCACTCAGATCTTCTTCCTTCTGAGAAAGTAATAGTTCTGATGGATTAGAAACTTCTCGTAGACCATTGGCTTGCATTTCGTAGATACCCATTTCATCGGTAGAGCCAAAACGATTTTTTATAGTGCGTAAAATGCGATAGGTATAGTGTCGGTCACCTTCAAACTGCAGGACAGCATCAACGATATGCTCCAGCAGTTTTGGTCCGGCAATTGATCCATCCTTGGTAATATGACCAATAACGATTACAGGAATACCAGTCTCTTTAGCAAACCGCTGTAAATCACCGGCGCATTCCCTTACCTGAGAGACACTGCCAGGAGTAGACTCAATGAGTGGAGAAGTCATAGTCTGGATGGAATCGACCACCATTAGATCAGGTTGGAGTTGTTGAGCGTGATTAAGGATTTTGCTAATATTAGTTTCGGTGAGGATAAAGCAGTTAGAACGAGCCTCGCCGATGCGGTCTGATCGCATTTTGATTTGTTGTTCGCTTTCTTCACCAGAGACATACAAAACCTTTCCTTCCAGGTTTAAGGCTAGTTGGAGCATTAAGGTAGATTTGCCAATCCCTGGTTGTCCGCCAATGAGGATAATCGAACCATTGACAATTCCACCACCGAGCACTCGATTGAGCTCGCCATCATTGGCAGAAATACGGGGAGTATTACCTGATTTGATTTCCGGGAGAGCGACAGGTTGAGCCGTTCGGTTCTTTTGCTCTGGGTCTTTCCAGGCTGTTTTACTAGCTTCCCTGCTGGTTTCCTTCATCAGTACTTCTTCCTGATAGGTATTCCAGGAGTCACATGCTGGACATTTTCCAATCCATTTTGGAGCAGTAGCACCGCAATTAGTGCAGACAAATATCTTTTTTACTTTGGCCAAGCTGAAAATTTTTAAAGGGTAACTTAAAAAAAATATTAGCAGTTTTTTAACATCTTAGTTTGTTCAAGGGGCAAAATTATCAATTGATAGACCCCAAAATATTATCTAAACTCAAATTATTATTTTGATTAAACTTAATTAATCAGAATAAATTAACAGTATGGGGAGGATAAGCTAGTTAAGTATTAGGATTAAGTGTGACGTATAAATCAAACTAAAAATTATACTTTTCATTATTTAAATGGGTTAAAATGTTAAATTTTAGCGAAAATTCGTTGATTTTACCGATAAAATGCACATTTTTTTAAAAAAAATAATGACAAATGTGACCTGATAAAAAGAGTTGCGTCTTAAGTTTGTAAATAGGCAATAAGGCAATACAAGCGTTTAAAATTACAAACCAAGAAGGCTTGGCGTAAAAGATCGCTTAAAGATATATAATGTAGATTGTTTTCATTTGGTTTTTTGGGGTTATACAGGGTGCTGCTCTATTGAGAAAGTGCCCTGTTTTTTTTTGCCCCTATTCTACTACCACCTATTTAGTCTAAAAGGTGCCAAATTTTTATTTTCCCTCCTATAACTTTTCGTATGATAATTGCATTATATAGTAGTAATGCATTATCTTTTGTGTAGGAGATGAAGATTTGCCTTCTTTTATTTTGCACTATAACTTCTTATGAATCGATTAAATTGGGTATATGTAGCTGGCGGTGGAGTTCAGCATCAGGTCGGACTGATGCATGGAGCTAAGACCGGGCACCTCCTGTTATATTGTAATACGCGTATTGTATTGATCGATTTTAAGGTAAAAGAAGACAAAACCTATTCTTTTTTCATAGATGAACAATTATGTGAAGTAGATATAGAACAGCACGGAGCAGATTATCGGTATGCTTTCCGGATTAATAAGGAAGCGGATACACCTAGAAATAATATGCGTCGTAAGATTGAAAAGCGCGACATGGTATTAAGCGTGCTAACGATAGGTGGGGTCATTCTAACAGCTTTTCTTTTTCTGTGGTTGGCCAGAAGTCTTAATGCCACAAGTGATGAGATCAGCCTAAATGAACGTTTACGAAAGAGTGGAGAAATCACGCTCGCTAAAGTACTTTTTAATAATAGTAACCAAGCGAATGACATCTCCTATTTCTTTTTTGCCAACGGAAAATCATATACCGCTTCTGCCCAGTTTACCGGATATAGCCCTGTAAAACTAGTCAATGGAATGACTTTACAAGAAGGAGATGAGTTTATGGTAAAATACCTTCCCGATGATCCAGAACAACATAAAATTGATTTTTCCCAACCAAGTGATGATCAAATTTTTCGTTATAAGGAACGGGCCGCATTAATTCATTCTCGTTACCATCCCAGCTTATCTGATTATCAAGTCAGTTGTTTTGTCAATACGGCTTATCAATTTAAAGGTATTGGCGCTTTAGCTGATATCTATGCACAACAGGAGAATCCGGAACAACAAGCCCAACATAATCGTTCTACTTATAATCGCCTGATCACCAACGAGGGATTTCGACTTCGACTAAAAGAGGAATGTGGCGATTAATCTCTTTCCATTCCACGAGAATTTGTAATTTTGCCCGCATTTACAAAATTAGTAGACTAAAATCCTTTACGTGGAATATCTAGCCCAACATATAGAAAGTCTGATTTTTAGTAGTGAGCATCCAATCTCAATGGAAGAAATCCAGGCTGTTCTGGAGGAAGCTTTTGAAACCGAACTACAACTTGAGGACTTAGAACAAGCCCTAAATCAAGTTAAAGAGCGGTACATGGCCGATGAATATGCTTTTGAGGTGGTTCCCATTTCAGGAGGGTATCAATTTATGACCAAAGGAGCTTATCACCATACCATTGGAACCTTGCTGCGTCAAAACACTAAAACGCGATTGTCTCGGGCAGCCCTGGAAACTTTAGCGATCATTGCGTATCGTCAGCCAGTTTCTAAAGGAGAGATGGAAAAAATCCGTGGTGTAAGTTGCGATTATTCTGTACAAAAACTTTTAGAAAAAGAACTTGTTGAAATTATTGGGCGTAGTGATGGCCCCGGTCGTCCCTTGCTCTATGGTACCAGCGCCAAATTTATGGACTATTTTGGGATGGCGGACCTCAGTGAATTACCAAAGCTAAAGGATTTTGAAATGCCCGATGAAGTCCTCGGAGAGGCTGCACCAATTGAGGAAAATGTAAGAAATGAAGCGTTTCAGGACAGACCTTCTGATGAAACTGAAGCAAAAGGAGAAAGTGTAGCAGATGCTGAGGCTGGCATCAGATCAGACGCATTACTCCCTGAAAGGAATGATGAGGAAGGAAATCCTTTTACTGAAAGAGATTCTACAAACGAAGAAGAATGAGCAAATCAAATTCACCTTTAATCAATAAAATCGCTGCTTCAGGACTGATTGTACTGAAGCCAGAAATGTATTTACCCCGGGAAGAATTACGGAGCTTTGACCTCAAGGATTTTTTATTTAAAGGCTTGATTTTACAGGAAAAACCATTTCGGGAAGCGCTCAAGAATCATGATTGGGAGCAATATGAAGGTCGACACTTAGCCGTCTATTGTAGTGTGGATGCTATCATTCCGATGTGGGCTTATATGTTAATTACCAGCCATGCGCAGCCCCATGCCTTACAAATATTTTTTGGTGATGAAGCTGCCTTTTATCGTCAAGCATTGTATGAGGCTTTTAATCAAATTGATTTTGAACAGTATAAAGGTCAGCGAGTCATTATCAAAGGCTGCAGTGATCGTCCTGTACCTCCGGATGCTTACGTTGAACTAACACGAAGATTGCGCCCAGTTGCTAAAAGTATTATGTTTGGAGAACCCTGTTCTACGGTTCCAATCTATAAACAACCTCGAAAATAGAAATTTTCTTTTAAGTTTGCCAAAGTTAAATTTCTCCCAATCTCTTGTTCCCGGATATAAAAAAGTGTAATTTAAACGTCTTTCAGATAGGAATCATTAAGTGTTTTCAATTCTGGAGATGATAAACTTATAAGATAAAGAATTCCTGTACTCCTAATTTGTTATAGTTGCTCTGATTAGTAATTTTACTAATATGTGGCATGGATTTTACGGCTATAAACTATTAGCCTCATCGTCATTTCAATTCCGCTTAAAATTTGCTTAATATGATCAAGTATTTTTCAGTCTTTTCCTTCACCCTCGCCGCTTTTGGCTTGTTTGTAATCTTTAGTTCAACATCTAAAGAAGGATCTGAAGTGGCCAAATCATCTACACCTGAAGAGTTGGATCGACTTCCTCAGGTCATTACTTCTGCAGACCTGGATCACGCTTTTAACTTTGCAGGTGAGGCCTTACCGATGGAAAATTTTGATGTAAGAGAACGGCTGGATCGCGAGTTGCTGCGCTCTGCTTATTGGCATTCGAATACCTTACTTAATATCAAAAGAACGACTCGTTATTTTCCTATTATCGAACAAATTTTAGCAGAAGAGGGTTTACCGAACGATTTTAAATTCCTGGCGGTAGCAGAAAGTGACTTGAGTAATGCAGTGTCTCCGGCAGGGGCAAAAGGGGTATGGCAATTTCTTAAAGGAACTGGTCAAGAGTACGGATTGGAAGTCAATAGTGAAGTTGATGAACGTTATCATTTGGAAAAAGCAACGAGGGCTGCTTGTAAGTATTTGAAAAAATATCACCAGAAGTTTGGTAGCTGGACAATGGCTGCTGCCGCATATAACGTGGGAGCTAGTCGACTCTCCAAGGAATCAGAAGTGCAACGTGGAAATTCTTATTACGATTTAAATTTGAACCAGGAAACCGCACGTTACGTCTTCCGCATTGTGGCGCTCAAAGAAATCTTACAACACCCGGAAAAATTCGGATTCCAATTAGCAGAAGGAGAAGGATATCAGCCTCTCCCAGATTATTATACCGTTGAAGTGAAAGGGGCTGTGGAGAATTGGGGTGATTTTGCCCAAAAATATGGTATTAGTTATCGAATGCTAAAGGTATATAACCCATGGTTAGTTTCTCATAAGTTAACCAATGCTCGGAAAAAAACGTACGAAGTGAGGGTGCCAAAAAAGTAAGGAGTAATAGTAAACCCAGTAATTAAAAAAGCCGATGCATTATTGCATCGGCTTTTTTAATTTACTTCATCAGATGAAAGGCAAAATAACAATAGGTTTACTTGTCACCTAAAAGCTGCTTGCCCTTTTCTTCTTCAAATGCCTGAAGTCCACATTCCAGAAAACTTGCATATTCATCTTGGTCCGGGGTATAACCAACCGGGAGATTAAGCAACTTCCCGTCAGGAGATACCAAAGCGTAAAATGGTTGTGAATTTGTTTTGAAGAAAATGGTCTCAACATACTCCCATTTATTTCCATAGGTTCTCAGTTTCTTCGTCCGATTGGATCCTACTTCTTTGACCTCTACTTGCTCGTTTTTCGGAAGCATTTTTTTATCATCTGTATATAAAGATATAAGGACGTAGTCTTTTTGTAAATAAGGATAGACCTTTTTAGTCGGCCACACATTTTCCTCCATCTTTCTGCAGTTCACACAGGCATAACCTGTAAAGTCAATCAGGATTGGCTTATTCATTTTTTTGGCGTAAGCCCAACCCTCATTCAGGTCTTTAAAACAATCCAAATTATTTGGACACTCTTTTGGATAGGTCCAACTATAACCTGTTGGAGGGGCTAATCCACTTAGTAGGGATAATGCGGTAAAAGACTGAGATCTTTCATCAAATTTAAAACCGGTAATGAGGTATGCCGCAAATGCAAAGAAAACTAATGCTAAAGAAACTCTTCCAATTGACAGTTTTGTTACTGGGGAATCATGTGGGAATTTGATTTTACCCAATAAATATAAGCCAGTAGCTAGAGATAGTAAAATCCAAATACCCATAAATAACTCATACTTAAGAAAACCCCAATGATCTACTAAGTCAGCGTTGGAAAGAAATTTTAAAGCCAGGCCCAGTTCCAAAAAACCAAGCACAACCTTGACCGTTGTCAGCCAGCCACCGGATTTTGGCAACGAATTCATCCAGCCCGGGAAAGCTGCAAATAGTGCGAAAGGTAGGGCTAGGGCCAGACCAAAGCCACCCATACCTGCGGTAAGCATGGAAGCGCCCCCATTGGCGCTCAGGGCTAATAGAGATCCAAGAATAGGTCCGGTACAAGAAAAAGAGACAATCGCTAAAGTCAATGCCATGAAAAATACACCTAACACTCCGCCTACACCTTCGGCCTGGCTGGCTTTGTTGGCCCAGCTACTAGGCAGTGTTAATTCATAATAGCCAAAAAATGAAAACGCAAAGAAAACAAAGATGGCAAAGAAGCCCAGGTTTAGCCAGGGATTCGTGGAAATCTGATTGAGGATCCCAGGGTCAATAGAGTCCATCAGGTGAAAAGGCACACTCAGTAAGAGGTAGACACCAAAGATGAAGAAGCCGTATAGAAAAGCATTGAACATGCCTTTGCGTTTATCCTGGCTACTTTTTGTGAAAAAACTTACCGTCAGCGGAATCATGGGGAAAACGCAAGGTGTCAATAAGGCGAATAAACCTCCGAGAAAGCCAAGGATGAAATTCCCCCAGATTCCCTTTTCCTCTTCCTTAGAATGGACTTGCCCACAACTACTTTGGGGGTTTCCAAGGTTTATGTTTTCCAGTTCTTTTGGATAAAAAGATAGTTGTTCAATAGTAGCAACCGCTTCATTATTAGAAGATGTGTTTGTATAAGCCGCGGGAATATCATCTACCCAACCTATCCCTTTTTCTAAATCTACCAGAAATGGTGTTCCGGAGAATGGTATACAACGAGCATCATCACAACTCATATAATCGATAAATCCAGTAATGGGTTGATCTAAAGAAGTAATCCGAATATTTTGTTTAAAAAGGACCGGTTGATCACTTAAGTATTTAATAACATTTACATCGAAAACTGGATCTAGACCTTCTTTTTTGTGTCCTTCTTCGGAAGTAACTCCTATTGTCTCTGTCGGTTGATCATAAAAAAAAGTCGTAGGGATTGGACCACCGTCACTGGTATTTTGAGAATAGATAGCCCAGCCTTCTTCCAGGGTCGCTTTAAAAGAGATTTCGTATTGATCCTCTGCTAGTTTAGAACTGTTAACTTCCCAGGTAACAGGCTTTAAGATACCACCACCAGGGATGGGGGCATCTTGTATTTCTTCAGGGGCTTTGGCCGTTTCTAATTTTTGTTGCTTCGAAGCGGCCTGCTCTTTTTTTTCTACTTTGGCAAGAGATTGTTGTTCTTTGGTAGTAAGCTGCTCATCTGATTTGGGCGTTGTAACAGTTTCTTTTGCAGGAATTCCATCGGGCTTATTTGCCTCAGTTGATTCTGGAATATCCCCGGTACTTTTATTATTAGATTTTAATTCAAATTTAAAATCAATCATCTTGGGTGGAAGGCAGCGGGTGGCGTCACAGGTCATGAACTCTAGATAGCCGCTGATTGGCTTTGAGAGATCGTTTGCTTTGATTCTTTGGGTAAAGACCACTTTTTGCTTAAACTTGATGACATTCATGTCAAACAACTTATCAAAGCCTTCTTCTTTTTTACCGTTTTCTTCATTTTTGCCGACAAGCGTGAAATGATCACCTTTATCAAAATTGAAGGAGGTACGAACAGGTCCGTCATCACTTTCTAAATATTGAGAATAGATAGACCAGCCATCATCAATACTAGCAGTAAAAAGAAGATTAAATTCTTCATCATTGATTTGTTCATATTGAGTATCCCAGGAAACAGGATCAAAGATTTGAGCAAAACCGGATAGATGTATAATACTGAAAAGTAAAAGTCCAAGAAACCTCATGGTGAATTTAATTTAATCTTGCAAAGATAAGAGTAATTCAATTTATTTGCCTGATAAGCGATAAACAACAGTGGCAGTAGATTGGTTGCCAATCTACTGCCACTGTTATGAACTTCAAATAACAATTTTTATAACAGAAAAGAAAGGTCTAAAAGATGCTTTAAGTCTTTTTTAACCTTATTCTAAGGTAATATCAAAAGGAACATCGGTAGGGGGGAGACAACTTTTACCGTTACAAGTCATATAAGTTAACTTCCCTTTGACCGCCTGGCCGGAAGATGTTGTGGAAAACCGCTGTATGAACTTTGCTTTGCGGGTAAACTTAATCAAGTTTATACCGAAGATCTCGTCATAAACTTCCTGCTTATTACCAACTTCCTGTGTTTTACCTATAGCCTTTATCGAAGAGGTGGCCTGAAATTCAAAAGTAGTGGGAATTGGCCCGGCGGTAGCGTCCATATGTTGGGAGTAAACGGACCAGCCATGAGCAATATCTGCAGTAAAGATGACATCGAATTCTTGATCATTCACTTGCTGTACATCAAAAGACCAGTTAACCGGATCTAATTGGGCGTAGGCAGCGTAAGAAATAAGGAATAGGAAAAAAGAAAACAGTACTCTCATATCCTGACTAGTATTTACATATTAATAAAATGAATATGTTTTAAGGATTCAAGATTCTTGCCAAAACAAACATGGCAAGTTTGAATTACAAAGCTTTGGCGTTAATACGTTTAGTAAATCAATGGCAAGGCCAATGAGGTAGCTTTTTTATGGGAAATTGAAGTTCTGGGAATTATTCTGGCATGCAGTTTTTGTACTGGCTTGTCTTGAAAGATGGTATGATATACCGGTACAAATTATAGATACAAACGGTAAAGGGAGGGATTAAATTTGCTTGAACGATACAAAAGTAAGATAAAAATTTGGCTTAGCTAGACTAATTCATAGTTATAAAAGGCATTCACTAATTTTAGACTTTACTAAGATACAATTAACTGAAGTTGTAAAATAATGGCGATGAAAAAGATAACCAGATGAAGGGCCTCTGCGATTGGGCGTTTAAGGGAGAGAAAAGTAAAAGACAAAAAGGCACCTAACGCAGGGATAGTTGTCAACAACCCCTCCAACCCCATATCTTTTTGAAAGAGAACACCAAACCCTGCAAGTAATAATGACCAATAAAAAATACTAAGATACTTCTGGATCTGTATGTTCTTTTTCATTCCATATTTTCGAGCATTAAAGATTACAATAGTAATAAGTAAACCAAAGAACCCAAGTTTGAGATAGGTCATTAGGGAATTGGAGCCCTGGAAATCAAAAAAGGCAAAGTGATTAAAAAGCGCCAACTGGCGGGCCTCCTCAAATTGATCTGTAATAAAACTATAAGTCCCCAATAGAAAGAAAGGTGTAAAAATGCCAACTAGTAACACCAGTCGTTCTCGAAATTTGAATGCACGCAGGATGCTTAGTCCGATAAATGCAAGTACAAGCAGGTAGACATACGAAAAATAGAATAAAGAAGCAAAAGCAATCCAAAACCCGGTGTTATAGATATGATTACTTGCAGCATACTTCCGATAGGCCTGGAATAATTCATTTATAGCTAGCAAGTAAAAAGTGTTGGCAATCAGAATGGGATTTAAACTAAGAAATTCAGGGAATACGCTGGAGAGCAGAATAAAAAATAAGCCAGGGAATAAGGTTACCTCATCCGCCATTCGCTGGCGTGTTACGATTACATTGATGAGGATACCCTGGAAAAATAAGAGTAAGGTCGCTACCAGACCTGGTAAGAAACCCTCATGCCCCACCCATTCAATTAACCAGTGACTGAGTACCCCGCCTGTCGTTTTCTCCCAGGCGGGAGGAGCGATGAAAATAATATATCTAACTACCAGCGCATAAAACAGCAGAAAGAGGTTAAATACAAATTGATTAGTTCTAAAAAGACTGAGCACAGAGGGTGGTTTAAGTTGAGTTTATTGGTCTAAAAGTTTAAGGAACCATACCGCAAGATTAGAGAAAAGTTTGAATTTATCGAACACACTGGATAATAAAATTATTGCAAGAACTAAAAAATAATGATAAATCATAATGTTTTTCTTCGAAACTTGACATTGGTGCGCTGTTGTTATATATTGCTAACAATATGTGTATAAACATATTGGAAATGTTTTTTACGTGATCGCTTAGGATTAAGAGAATTAAAACGCTTTCTAGCCCAGGGAATAGTAGAAGGTTTATTCCTGGGGTCATTTTATTTGGCTAGGTAGCTGGTGAAAATTACACCCCCGAATCATGTCTTGTTCTGCTAAAAGAGAAATATTTTAATGATCGAATAAGTCAGGTGTCTATTATTTTACCCTTCCCTCAGGTAGGTTATTTGAGGGGCAGAATTTTTTTTTAAACAAAAACAAATTTATAGTATGGCTAAGTCAATTTCGTTTTCTTTTCAGATGAACAAGTTTGTTAGTACAAATAGCGCTGTAGCTACGGAGCTCTCTTTAAGTGGTAATGGGGTTAATGTCGAGGTAGTGAGTGAACAGCTTGTTGTCACTGCGGCTACCAGTGTGCCGAGTGGTACTCCAGATGAATATAAAGTGGCCGATGCACAGTTTACTGCAGTTTACAATAAAGCAAATGATATAATAGGGATTATTGGAGTGGAAGACTTAGTCAATGGCGGAAAAGTAGTCGGTGGGGTTTATGATGTCAGCGGGAATAAATCTGTCAATATTAGGTTTGATGGTACAAGTATTCTGGTACTTCAGTCCTAGGGTGGTCAAGCCTGTTTTGCTATTTTGTAGGTAGTTCGTAAAGGTTTTTTTTGAACTTTACTCTGGATCCAAATATTGATCTCATCTAACCCGAGCGGTGTTTTACTGTTCGGGTTATCAGTTATTGCGGAGAGTTGATCGGCAAATGTTTCGAAGGCGGATGCTTGTTCGTGAGGTAAGAAGTATTGTAAATTTTTTACCCTTTCGAGTACCTGATACTCAAAACTGTCTTCGGCCAAATCCAGTTTACGAAATAATTCTGTGGTTCTTCGGTGTAGTGCATCAAGCTTACCTAGCTGGTTAAGGGTGTAGTATACGATCATTTGAATCAAGTGAGCCAGGCAGCGAATATCAGTACGGATTTCAACAATGCGTCCTTTGGTTAAGTCCGTAAGAGCATTTGAACAGGATTCGTACTCTTCACGGAAGAAATGAACCAAGGCAATATTAATCTGTAAAACTGCTTTCCTTTTTCCTTTTATCCGATATTTATTTATTCCTCTTCTTGCTCCGATTAAAACGGTATTCGCAGCCTCCAGGTCGGCAGTTTCTAAGGCATAAATTATTTGATTAAGCGAATAAGAAAAATGTAACTGTTGGTCGTGAAAGGTTTTAGGTTTTATATTTTTTAGCTGTTCTAAGGTAGTGCGCATCAGGTTGTAATCCTGATTAAAGTGTGCGGCAAGTATTAAATTGGATACATCTATTATGAATAAACTTGGTCTTTCCTCTGCAATTTTTGGGTGATTTTCCCACCAGGCAGAAAGTTTCTTAAAATAGAGTAACAGGTTCTTCGCATCTTGTTTTAGCCGATTCAACGCCCCCTGTGCGGTATAATAAAAACGTAAAGCCAAGCCTTCCAGGTCTGATTCTGCTACGGTTAATAAATGAATAGGCGTGGCTTTGGCAAGTTGTTCTTCATCCTCTTTGTTTTGCAAACTGAGCTGTTGTGAAGCTTGCATAAATAGGTCGTCTGTTAGCTTAATATAATGATCCAGTGATTCCAGCTTTTTAACAGAATTTGTGCGTTCCAGATTTAATAAGCTAATCATTTCTAAATGATCTGGAGTAGTTTGAGATAGGTATAATTTTCTTTCCTGATAGAGTATTTCCAGGAGGCTAGTCTGGTCGTCCAGGTCTATAGCTATCGCCTTAGCTTTCTTAATATATTTAATTCCTTGCTTAGGGAGGCCGCGACTTATCAGGATTTGGATATCGGCAATCATTTCTTTTAGGCGGAGAGTCTGGAAATGTTTTTTCTCAAAATTCCTTATACACTCCAGAGTCTTTGCAAGTAGATGGTTTTTACTCTCTGAGAAATATTTAATGTATGGCAATGCTTTTAGGGTTGCTTCATCGTATGTTTCCATTTTCGCATAAGCCTCGAAAAAATGAAGGTAATTAGGAACTTCTCCGCCGTTATTTTTAATAGCCTCCTGCTTGAAATACCGTTTTTCCGAACCGCTTAATCCATGGATAAGGTGGTGTAATTCGTCTTTTTGATGCATTAAATGATATTTTCCTTCAAAATTAATATACTTATCCGATCTTAAAAATAAACACTCAACTATTTAGGGGTGGTTCGTAATTTTCTGGTTTTCAATGCATAAAAAAATGTGTGAATAAAAAAATGTTAAAATTTGTAATTTACTCATCTTAAAATCGAGAGATGTAGGTTCGCCTTAAGGATTCAGGAGGCATATATTTGTAATATAATTTAAAGAACAACTTCCTAAGGTGTCTTTTATAAAGGCAAAGCAGATTTACCCTTACGATCAAAAATGGAACAGATAACCCCTTAAACCTTTTTCAACAAATTTCCCGATGATTGTATTTGAAATGTGTAAACTAAAGTGACTTTAATTACCCCAATTAGCTTTATGCTTACTTAACAGTAAGAAATCGCTCTCTCTTATACCCCTGATGCTCTCTTGAATGTCGGGGTATTTTTTTTCCTTAAGGCAACAAAAATTCAATACTCTTGTCGGCCAACGTTTTTGCTGGCTCAGGAATGTCATCGCTATTGTATGGGTGCCTCCCTCCGAATACATGATCGGCTCCCTCGATCAGGACTAATTCGGCATGCGGATGCCAGGCTGCTAGATCTTTTGCAGCACTAACAGGCACTGCAGGGTCTTCTGTTCCTTGAATGATTAGCATGGGTTGTTGCATTGCCCGGCAGGCTGTCGGGATGTCAAAAGCCTTTTGATGCACAATGAAATCTTCATATAGCTGGAAGTACAAGGGCATCTCTTGCTTCGTTCGCCCATTCAAAATATAGTGCACACCAGCTTTTTTCCACGGATCTATTATCTCGGGATGACGCAACCAAAGGTAATCCAACCGACTCACAGCTGCCCAGGTCACTAGCTTTTTGATCCGCTGATCCCGAGCTGCCTGGATGATGCCTATAGCCCCTCCCCGGCTATGGCCAATCAAATGAATTGTAGAGCGATCAAACTCTTGTTCTGCCATCTCAATTGATGTATTCTCTAACCAATCCAGTACAGCATTGATGTCAAATAGCTCCTTGCTAAAGTTGTTTTGTCCAAATGCTTCCAGATCTCCAAATTCTTCTGGAGCATCGGGAGTAGTTCCATTGTGAGAAAAATTACAGGCAATAAAGACAAAGCTGGCCTGTGCAAAGTGCGATCCAATCAACCCCCAACAGCCCCAATCTTTGAAGCCTTTAAAGCCATGCAGGAAAAGCACGATCGGCTTTTTCTTACCCGTAGGTTGATAGCTGATGTCTAAAAGTATTGGCCGCTGTTCGGCGCCCTCAACGATTATGTTTTTTAATTTGTTTACAAGCATATTATAGATGAGTATATCATTCAGTATTGATAATATGTTTTTCCCCGACACTTTATTATCCCATTTACCCTTTATCCCCTATCTTGCAGCAAAATAAACAAATATGGTGAATTCGCTCGCTGCGATTAAAGCGCCTATTGCTGATGAATTGATCCAATTCGAACGCCACTTTCGCGATTCGATGCGTAGTAATGTACCTTTGCTTGATAAAATCACCTATTATATCGTTCAACGCAAAGGAAAGCAAGTACGTCCTATGTTTGTTTTTCTCAGCGCTAAAATCATGGGAGAAATACAAGAACCCACGTTTACAGCTGCCTCATTGATTGAACTTTTACATACAGCTACTTTGGTCCATGATGATGTTGTAGATGACGCTTACGAACGCCGTGGTTTTTTTTCTATTAATGCTTTATGGAAAAATAAAATTGCGGTATTGGTAGGGGATTACTTATTGTCACAAGGCCTGCTATTAGCACTGGAAAATAATGGTTATCATTTGTTGCAGATCGTTTCCCGGGCAGTGAAGGAAATGAGTGAAGGGGAATTGTTACAGATTGAAAAAGCCCGGCGATTGGATATTGACGAATCTGTTTATTATGACATAATTCGAAAGAAAACAGCTTCCTTGATTGCTAGTGCTTGTGCTGCTGGTGCTGCTTCCGTCTTGGGTGACGATGAACGGGTTGAGACCATGAGACAATTTGGCGAAAAAATCGGTATCGCCTTTCAAATTCGTGATGATCTTTTTGACTTTGGATCGGATGATGTCGGAAAACCCTTAGGGATTGATATTAAGGAAAAGAAAATGACACTTCCCTTGATTTATGCCTTACAACAAACGGATAAAAAACAACGCCGTCATATCATTGGCTTGGTAAAGCGCCATAGTGAAAATGCAGAGAAAGTAAGAGAGGTTATTGATTTTGTCCGAAAAAGCGGTGGGTTAGCATATGCAAAAGAAGCAATGATCCACTACCGAAAAGAAGCTTTCGAACTTTTACATACTTTTCCAGATAGCGAAGCTCGTGAGGCGATGCAGCAGTTAGTTACTTTTGTGACGGATCGTCAGAAGTAAACAACTGTTACCTTTTAGACAAAATATGCGCAGGTAGGATCCAATTCTATTTGTATTATCACGTTTTGAAAATGTGAACTTGACTGCAATCAAGTTTATTATTTTCGCTACAAAAATTACGCTCTAATGACTAGAAATGAATTTCTTGGTAAGCTCGGGATGGGAGCCGCTTTTGTGCTCACTTGTACTTGTTTTGGAAGCTGTGGAAATGATGATGACGGGGGAGGTTCAGGTCCTGTAGATTTTACCATTGATCTAACAGATGCTCAATTTGCCGCTTTACAACAAAACGGATCATATGTGGTATTTAATGATACCGTTATCGCTCGAGGTTTAAATGGAGGGTATTTAGCTGCAACCGTAATCTGTAGTCATGAGCAATTTAAGCAAATTACTTATTCTGAAAATCAGGGGAAAGAAATCTGGCTTTGTACTAAACATGGCGCTCAATATGAATTGGATGGAACTGGCATAAATGAAGAAGGAATGAAGGGTTTAACCATCTATAACACTAGTAAGAGTGCTGATGACATGTTGAGGGTTTTCTCTTAAAGAAGCAACACCATTATGGATCAGTTTTCCTACCTTTGTAAGTCTTGAATAATTATGAATCAATAAGATGAGTGCCACATATACAATAAAGCTTCCTCAGTTTGAGGGTCCATTCGATCTTCTCCTGTTCTTCATTGAGCGAGACGAACTAGATATTCATGATATTCCAATAGCGAAAATTACGGATGAATTTTTGGAATACGTTCGTCATATGGAAGCACTGAATATTGACTTGGCAAGTGAGTTTATCTTGGTGGCTGCCACACTGATGCGTATCAAGGCTAAAATGCTTATCCCTCGCAAACCTATTGACGAAGAAGGCAACGAAGTGGATCCTCGGGAAGAATTAGTCCGGCGTTTAATGGAATATAAACGCTACAAGGCCATCCTGGAAGATATGCGTAAAATGGAGGAAGATCGTTCGTTCCGCAATGGACGGGGTAATACGTCTACGGAACTCAAAAAAATTGCCACCAAGGCCTTAGTGGATATTGAACTGGAATCGGTTACTTTATTCAAATTGTTGAAAGCGTTTGAACGTGTTATGCAACGGTTGGAGGATCGTTCTAAAAAGAAAATCGTCCATACTGTTTATGATTATGGCTACACCATCCAGGGGCAGCAAATTTTTCTACTCACTAAAGTACAGTCTGGAAAAAGAACTGATTTTGTCAGTATTTTTGGTCACTGTAAAAACCGTATGCATGCTGTTGTAACCTTTCTGGCAATGCTGGAGTTGATTAATATGCAAAGGCTTCGTTGTATCCCGGGAGAAGGGATGAATAACCTTTGGTTAGAACCGTATGTCCCCGAAGAGGGAGAGGATATTATTGAAGAGCAAGAGAATGCTAATGAAGTGCATAAAGGAGAAGAGGAATAGGGAAAGCGAAATAAAATAAAAAAGGTCGGATCCACCA